>CAZXVB010000180.1:0-6396 GCA_964643875.1 uncultured Anaerolineales bacterium
CTCCTTACCCCAGTCTCTTTTTCAGGGCATTGCCCAGGCGACGAATCCCCTCGATGATCACATCCGGCGCGGCGTAGGAAAAGTTGAGTCGCATGGCGTTGAATCCTCCGTCCATATTGGGATAGAAGTTTACGCCAGGGACGTAAGCCACTTTCTCGGCCACGGCCTCCTGGAAAAATTCCTGTGTGTCTATGGATTCGGGCACTCGCGCCCACAGGAACAACCCGCCCTGTGGATGGGTCCAACTACAACCATCGGGCCAGAACTCGGTCAGAGCATCGAGCATTGTGTCCCGGCGTTCTTTGTAATGGCCACATAGCCGCTTGACGTGAGGCTTGAGCAGACCACGCTGACAGATGTCAGCCGCGACAAACTGGACAAATGTGCCCGTATGCAGATCGCACCCCTGCTTGGCCTGGATGAATCGCTGCATCAACGCTTCCGGGCAAACGATCCACCCCAACCGCAGGCCGGGGGCCAGCGTCTTGGAGAACGTACCCAGGTAGATCGTCCGTTCGGGGATCAGCGTGCAAATAGGAGGAACGTCTTTCCCCTCATAGCGAAGCTGACCGTATGGATCATCCTCGATAACCGGTAGATTCAGCGCCGTAGCGATGTCCGCCAGCTTCTTACGCCGTTCCAGAGGCAGGGTGGTCCCGGCCGGGTTGTGGAAATTGGGCAGCACGTAGATGAAGCGGGGCGGACGCCCCGACTTGGCCATCACTTTTTCGTAGGCTTGTTCGATCTCATCCACCACCATACCATCATCGTCCAGATTCACCGTTTCGAAGCGGGCCTCGTAAGCATTCCACGCCTGGATTGCCCCCAGGTAGGTGGGACGACCGGTGATCACGAAATCGCCCGGATTGATGAAGATTTTGCCAATCAGGTCCAACGCTTGTTGAGAGCCATTGGTCAACAGAACATTGCCGGGATTGGCCGGTACACCGTACTTATGCATCGAAGTCGCCAGGTACTCTTTGAGAGGCGGATACCCTTCTGTGGCGCTATATTGCAGTGCCCTGGCTCCATCTTCCTGCAGGATGTATTTGCATGCCTCGATCGTCTCCCGAATGGGAAAGAACTCCGGGGCCGGAAGCCCTCCTGCAAAGGAAATGATGTCGGGTTGCTGGGTCAGCTTGAGCAATTCCCGAATCGCCGAGCTTTTCATCCGCCCGGTGCGCTTCGCCAGGTAAGGCGACCAGTCCAAAACGGGTATCTCACGGTTCAAATCCATATTCAATTCCATCGTTACCTCCTGATATGTGTCATATTGGAAGGAAACACCAATCACTCACGGACTTCATTACTGTCTTCCGCAGCCAATATCTCCCGCAAGGCTCGTTTCCGTGCTGTGCCTCTCAAGGTCTCCAGACGGCGAATGCCCAGCGGGTCAATCTCCTCACGAAGCAGACGGACTTGTTCTTCGGTTGGTGGTGGTGTGGGGTGCAAATCGGGGGAAATTTCAATCGGGAACCCGGTCTTGGCCTGGATACGTTCCACGCTGACGCCGGGATGATGAGTGACAAGCCGCATGCGGCCGGGGGCGAAATCGAACTGGCCCAGATCACTGACCAAATAACACAGCCCGGCGCTTCGACGCCGGGCTGTGTGAGAACGAGTGTGTATCCCAATCCCACTAAGGAAATCTATCCGCTCGACGAATACGGCTCGGCTGTGGCGGGGTACGTACAGGTAAAGATGGTCGTAGTAAACAGTGATGTCTGCGATCCCCCCGCAGCCGGGCAAGCGCATACGTGGGCGATGGTAATCGCTGCCAATAACGACGTTGTTGAAATTGCCTGCCGGGTCCACTTGAGCCGGACGAAGAAACTCTTTAGGTTGGAAGCGAGGGAGCAGCTCACATGCTGCCTGGCAAAACCCAAATGTCAACCTGGCATGCCCTAGCCATAATTCCTCGATGCGGGTCAGCCGGAGAGGGCCGATCTCGGCGCAATCCACCAGGGCGTTGCCAATCGCAGAGGCAAAAGTGACGTTGGGAGCATGGGTCCGTTTGGCTAGCAGGTAGCCCGCCATCACCAACGGCGTGGCGATCCCCTGCGCGAGAATATCCCCATCTGTTACTTGACGAGCGATGCACGTGGCTATCAGCTCGTCGGTGGTATAGTCAGTCGCCGGCTGACTCATCTATCTCCATCGTTGGTCATTCTAGGTCTTCCTACCCGATATTTTGATCCTCCCGCAGGTTTGGATGTGGTTTTGGGGCGCTTTGTGCCCCGATAGGGGGTATACACGTGCACTCGACGTGACTTTCAACCCTGCGGGATGGTTACCGATCAACATGTCGGGTAGGGAGACGCAGGCCATTGTGTTCGGATTGCTCTATGGCTTGGTCTTCTGACGAATGGTCGTAATCAGAAAAGTGACTATCATTGTAACATCAGATGTGCCGAGGGTCAAATGATGGATGTCATCTCCGAAAGAGATAAACGCCACTTGACGCCCTTGGTAGATTGGAGTATCCTGATACGGGTTCGTTACGTAAATGGATAATCCGTATCCATCCTAAGGAGGCAGTCTGTGTATAAAATATTATACAAAGAAACACTCAGTGATGTCAACAAACTGATGGTCGTTGAGGCGCCCGAAGTGGCAGCCAAGGCGCGAGCCGGTCAATTCGTGATTGTGCGCATTGACGAGCATGGGGAGCGCATCCCGTTGACCATCGCCGACTACGACCGAGAAGCCGGTACAATCACCATCATTTTTCAGGAAGTAGGCAAGACAACGATGCAGATGGGTACCCTCCACCCGGGTGACAGTTTGGCTACTTTCACCGGCCCACTAGGGAATCCTACCGAGATCGAGCAATACGGTACCGTGGTTTGTGTAGGAGGGGGGGTAGGTATCGCGCCCATCTACCCCATCGCGCGGGCACTCAAAGAAGAGGGCGGCAACACCGTCCTCTCGATCATCGGGGCGCGGAACGAGAGTTTGCTTTTCTGGGAGGATAAAATGCGGGCCGTCAGCGATGAACTAATCGTCTGTACAGACGATGGCTCCTATGGCCGTAAGGCGTTGGTGACAGAGCCGCTCAAGGAATTGCTGGAAGCCCGAAAAGGTGAGATCCGCCGGGTATGGGCCATCGGTCCGGCGATTATGATGAAGTTTGTCTCTCTGACGACAGAGCCGTACCACGTGCCGACTATCGTGAGCCTGAACACGATTATGATTGATGGCACCGGTATGTGCGGCGGTTGCCGGGTCTTGTTGGATGAAGGGGCCAGATTTGTGTGTGTAGATGGTCCGGAGTTCGATGGCCACAAGGTGGACTGGGGGAATTTGCTGGCCCGCCAGCAATTCTATCGAGAAGAGGAACAGTTGGCCGTGCGAGAGTGGGAACATCATTGTCGCCTGGATGCTGTGTTAGAGGGAGGTGCCTGAGTGGCTGCGTTGACACAACGAGAACGATTGAAGATCGCCCGCCAAAAGATGCCCGAACAGGACCCAGTGGTCCGGGGCGGGAACTTCGACGAGGTAGCACTGGGATTTACGGAGGAGCTGGCCCGGCAGGAAGCCGAGCGGTGTTTGCAGTGCGTCATACCACACTGCGTGGAGGGCTGCCCTGTGGGCGTGCTGATCCCCCAGTTCATTCGCGCCTTGCGCGCAGGGGATATGGAAGAAGCAGTGCGGGTTATGAAGGTGAAGAACAGCTTGCCTGCTATCTGCGGGCGCGTTTGTCCCCAGGAAGTGCAGTGCGAACAGGTGTGTGTACTGGCAAAAAAGGGGAAACCGGTCGCCATTGGTCGGCTGGAACGATTCGTAGGGGACTACGAGTTGGCCCACCGTACGTGTCCCTTGGAAAGCAAGCCCAAGACGGGCAAACGAGTCGCCATCGTCGGTTCTGGGCCGGCCGGGCTGACTTGTGCGGTGGACGTCGCTCGCGAGGGACACGAAGTGGTCATCTTCGAATCGCTGCACGTTCCCGGTGGGGTACTCACCTACGGAATCCCGGAGTTCCGTCTCCCCAAACAGGTGGTCAACGCCGAGATCGAGTATGCCGCTGAGTACCTGGGAATTGACATTCGCGTGGATCATGTGATTGGTCGGATTGCCACATTGAAAGAGTTGTTGTCCGAATTCGATGCTGTATTCCTGGGAACCGGAGCGGGACTGCCTTCGTTTTTGCGGATTCCCGGCATCAACTACAACGGAGTTATGTCGGCCAATGAGTTCCTCACCCGTGTCAACTTGATGAAAGGGTATCTCTTCCCGAAATACGATACACCGGTCAAGGTTGGAAAGAGTGTGGCCGTGATCGGCGCTGGCAACGTGGCGATGGATGCCGCCCGATGCAGTCTCCGTCTACAGGTGTTGCGCGCGCAGCAGGATGGCAGCGAACGCGGTGAGGTGCACATCGTGTATCGCCGTTCCAGAGCCGAAGTGCCGGCCCGAGCAGAAGAGGTCCACCACGCTGAAGAAGAAGGCGTCATCTTCGACTTCCTCACCAATCCGACCGAGATCCTGGGTGACGAGCACGGCAACGTCGTCGGTATGCGCTGCATTCGTATGGAGTTGGGGGAACTGGATGCTTCCGGACGACGCCGACCGGTGCCCATCGAAGGCTCCGAATTCGAAATGGCGGTGGATACGGTGATCTTTGCATTGGGGACCAGCCCCAATCCGTTGGTCTTTGTGGACGCCGAAGGGTTGGAACGGAGCAAGTGGGGTACGGTGGTAGCCGATCCGGAGACCGGACGGGCAACGATGCCCCGCGTCTGGGCCGGGGGGGACGTCGTTACCGGCGCGGCGACGGTCGTCAGTGCAATGGGGGCCGGCAAGCGGGCCGCGCTAGACATCAATGCGTTTCTGCGAGGAGAGGTAGACCCCTGGGCATAATGGTTTGCCTGGGACGCTGTTCGTAGTTTATAGGGAAAGCGCCGCTCTTGAGCGCAAAGAGCGGCGCTTTTTCCTATCCTCACGGCGAGAGAGTGGCTGTTGGCGTGAGAACCGATGTAGGCGTCATTGTCGTGGTCGTGGCAGACGTCGGGGCAAGCGTCGGGGCGAATGTGATTGTCGGTGTGAGTGTGTTAGTCGGCGTGATGGTTGGGCTGGGTGTGATGGTCGGTGTGGCGCTGGGCGTCAGTGTAGGCGTCGCCGTCGGTGTCTGGGACGGTGTAGGTGTTACCTCTAGCCAGATGAACGTCCGCCAGGGGCTGGAGACGCCGGCACGGCGATAGTAGATATACCCACGACTGCTTTCGAGTTGTTGGACGACCCGTACCCGCCACTTAAATTGGCGCATAGCGGGATTGGCCTTTTCCAACAACTCTACTGGCATTCGCCAGGCCGTCGCCCGTGTGTGAATGGTGGATGAGATTGGGCCATCATCCGGTTGAGCCAGTGTAAGTTCGTACCATTCATCTTCCTGCAATACGTCCACCGAGGTCCATTGAAGCAGGATTGGCTTACCACTACTGACGACGATGCCACCGTCTGGCGGATTGAGCAACTGGGGCGCCGGGTAAGGAGCGCGCGGCGTCGTGGTTGCGTCTGGATGGATTGTGGGCGTCGGGCTGGGTTCGGGCGTCCCCAGGGGGATGATGAGTTGTTGGTTGACGCGGATCGTGTCATTGTCCATCGGCAAGTTGTTGGCTGTACGAATGAGTTGAACAGAGACGCCGTATTCTTCGGCAATGGTGCTTAACGTCTCCCCAGGAGAGACCACGTGGATGATGTAGTCGGGCGGTGTCGGTGTGGGAATGTTTGGATCCGGCGTGTTCGTTGGGCCAGGTGTAGGCGTCGGCACCGGGATGAAGACGATTTGCCCCACCTGAAGTAAGTTAGGATCCAGATCTGGATTGAGGGTTGTGAGTTGTTCGATGGTCACGCCATAGGCTACGGCAATGTCACTCAATGTTTCCCCTTCTTGTACTTCGTGCGAGATGGGAGGAATAGGCGTGGGTGTGGGAACCGGCGTTGGCGTCAGGGTCGGCCGCGGAGTCGGCGTCACGGTAGGGGTGCGGGTAGCCGTCGGCGTGGGAGGGGCCGGTGTCGGCGTCGGCGTTGGTTCGACAGACATCATTTTGTACACGGCGAAACCGATGATGGACAGGAACACCAGCGCCAACCCAATCACGGCCAACCCCCGTAAAAGTGAGTTGACCAAAGGCAATGAGAGTAGCGAACGTTTCTCCGACTCGATTTCCCCCGCAGGAGCCTCTTCGCTCACTTCCTCCGTCAGGGACGCCCCGCACATCAGACAAGTGGTCGCCATCTGGGCAACGCGCGAGCCGCAGTGGGGACAATAACGGGGCTCCTCAGATGGTATAGGGATTTCCTGTTCTTCTGCCATGGGCCTGAACCAGCAATCTTTAGACAATTAGATTTGGGTGCGTTTCATTTCAGTTGGAAAGTGGGCAACCCTCCCGCAGG
>CAZXVB010000181.1:0-6387 GCA_964643875.1 uncultured Anaerolineales bacterium
TTTGGCTCTACACGGATTCGAGGGGTAGGGACGAGCCTCCCGCAGGATGAGGACGTCTGATCCCCGGTAAACCGCCCCGTTTGCCGCAGTTTCTGCGTCGGCCAAGCCTGTATGAACCTGCGGGAGGCTGGCTTACCCCACGAATCCACGTTGCCCCCCCCTTTTTAATCTCGTTCCAGCTCTACGAACTGCGGGGGGATGTAGGTCGTCAGATAAACATCGTCACCGGCCTGGAAGAACTGTACACCGGCGGCGTGGGCCTTGGCGGCCTGGATACGTAAGATTACCGGTGGCTCTCCCGAGGCAGTGTGACGAGCGCCGACACGGGCGGCTGCCGCCGGTGTCGCGGATAGATGGACGTACTGTCGTCTCATTGGCTTCAGTCCTTCACGCTGGATGTGTGCGAGTGCCGCCGGTGACGTGCCATGATAGAGCAGTGGGGGTGGAGTGCAGGGGGCGTAGCGAATGGGATGAGACAGTGAGTGGCCATATCGAGCGCGGATGCGCTGGTCGTCCACGTCCACCTCGAAACGCCGTTGGCCGTCTCCTATGGTCCCCTCGACGATGGCCATAACATCCGCACGGGTCGCCCACCGGAAGTTTGGCAATCCGTGCAGGATCTCCATCACCTCCGGTAACGAAGCCCATCCTTCGGTATCTATTTCCAATGCGAACCGCTCTGGCTGGTGGCGCAGGATGAGTGAGAGAAATTTGCTCAGTTTGATCAGGCGGGTATCTGGCTTCATTGCTGTTTCTCGTCTGGCGGCCAGAATATGGGGGGCATCGTCCGTTTATGGGCCGAACGGGCGACCATTTCTTCAACCCGCCGGAGCACGTCCGGGGCGACGGAGGATACATCCCCCTCGTCCATCGCGGCCAGGGTCTGATCCAGATCGTGGTATGTGATTCCCATTTCCCCTTCGTCCGTCTGTCCCGGCCACAGGCCAGCGGTTGGGGGCCGCTCGATTACTTCCTGGGGGATCCCCAAGGCGTGGGCCAGCTCCCATACTTGTGTCTTGTACATCCCTCCCAGCGGAAGCAGGTCCGCGCCGCCATCGCCATACTTGGTGAAGTACCCGATCGCTAACTCTGATCGGTTGCTCGATCCGAGCACCAGATGGTTATGGCTCTGGGCCAGGTAATACAACGTCAACATGCGGAGGCGGGGTTTGATGTTAGCTGCGGCCAGGGGATGATCGCTGGCGGGCAGGGCGGCGATGAGCACATCGTAGGCTGGCGTCAGGTCCACGGTGACTGTCGAGATACCGAGCACCTCAGCCACAAGGGACGCCAGCCGGGCGTCGTCGGGCTGGGAGTAACAGGGCATCAGCACACCCAACACCCGGTCGGCGCCGACGGCCCGCACAGCCAACGCTGCCGCCGTTGACGAGTCTATCCCGCCACTGAGTCCGCAGACGAACCCATTAGCACCAGCCGCCGTGCATTGTTCGCCGAGCCATGCAGCGATCTGTTCGATCAGCCTGATTCCAATGGAAGTTGAAGACATTGTTTTCCTTTTCGTGTAATTCACTTCATGCGAGTTGAGCGACAACTTCGATGCCGTTCAATGCTATGTGGTATAGGAAGAGCCGGTGCAGCAGATCGCCATCGTGTGGCAGGACGCCCAACTCCGTCGCCGTCGCCACCGGCAGATCGTAGGTTTGCACCGCGTTGGCGGGAACCACGACGCGCACGGATCTCAACCCCAGTGTGTTGGCCCGTAATCGCAGGTACATTGCAGCATGGTAGATGCACAGATCGGTGCAACACCCAACTACGATGAACGTAGTCACTTCCGGGTGTTGATCCAACCAGGCGCTTAGGCCAGTGCCGAGGTCTGAACTGATGGAGTTCTTAGGGATCACGTGGAAGAGGTTGGAGAAAGGCAATGATTGTAATTCGTCCACCATCTCGCTTTCCTCGCTGCCGGCCACGCAGTGCACACCGAACGCGCCGAACTCGATGGCGTCTTCCTCGTGAGTATCCTGAATCAACAGAAAATGGCGGACACCTAAGGCATACGTTTGCTCGAATAGCGTGCGAACCGTGGGGAGGATGTGCGCTACACGGGGGCTGGACAGGGGGCCGACAGTGGAGAATCCTTTCAGCAGGTCCACCGACACTACCGCGACGCTGGCGGGTGCAGTGACCACATCCACCAGAGGGGTGGCCGGCAACAGTCTTTCCCATCGCTCCAGCCACGTCAGGAACGAATACTCCGTTGGCGGAGAGGGTGTTGGAGAAGTCATAGGGAAACCTCCTTACATTAGTGTATTTTTTACACCAAGCAACGACAAAAAAAGAAATACAACAGAGAGGGCTATAGTGTTTTTTGTACACTAAGTATACACGATGAAGTGCATATTGTCAAGTAGATTTGAGAACTAACTGTTTCATCCCGACAAGCCTCACCACGCGGCGTTGGGGAAGGTGATTACCCCTGCGTGGATGCCAACCCGCTTGTACATTTTTACGTTACTGTAAGGCTCTCCCATAATCCCGTCGTGGATGGCCCAACTCCGCCCGCGAACGGAATAGGCAGCTTCTGGTTTTCGAAAGGGTGTCGAAGCGTCCAATTTCCGAAACAGGATGCCGCTGGGTCCAAACTCTTGATGGATCCACTCCATACGGCCCCGGCCCATCGCATATGCAAAGCCGATCCGTTCGAAGATGATGGCGTTGTGGTAAGCCAACGGTTGAATGAAGAAGGCTGTGTGGTGCAGCCCAGCCACGAATTGCTCCAGGATGGGCATCAACCGCCGGGTCAACCCCAGGCCCTGACGGACTTGCCCCGGGGCCAACCCGGCCTCCATTGCCCGGATTTCCTCCGGGATGTTGCGTGCCAGAGTCCCAAAGTGAGTCGGTGTACCATCGGGGAGACGGTCGGTGTCGAAACGCTCCGAATATGGATCGTTGACCACGAACAAAACGACCTCGATCTGGTTGCTCGGGGTATCGGCCAATTGAAGGTAGAGGACCGGATCATCAGCACCCCACACGTGACGCAACGTCAGTTCCACCGAACAGACGCCTGGTTGACACTCGAATAAAGAACGTCCGGCAGCATCGGTCAGCGTCTGGTTGATTCCAAACCGGTATAGTACTTCCTCCGGGACTAGATGACGATAGACTGCCTCCATCTCTGCCGGCGGCAATTGGTTGACCTGCTCAATGGAAAACAAGCCTCGCTCCTCAAGGGGAGAAGAAGAGGTGATCCGGCCCGCGTGTGCATCCATTTTACCAGACTCCCGTGGCCTATTGGACATAGAGGGTGGTGAAAGTGCTATCGGCGACGGTGCTCTTTCAAGGCACGGTCTATGTCCCGTTCCGCATCCCGTTTTGCAATTGCTTGTCGTTTGTCATACTTCCGCTTCCCCCGGGCCAGGCCGATCTCGACTTTGGCCCAGCCATCCTTCAAATAAAGGGAGAGAGGGACGATTGTGTAGCCCCGTTCCTGCACCCGCGATATGAGTCGGGAGATTTCACGGCGGTGCAATAATAACTTGCGTGGACGACGGGGAGCGTGTCCAGTTCGCCGCCCGGCCGGATCGTACGGAGCGATGTGCACGTTGACCAACCAAAGTTCACCATCACGGACTTGAACGTACCCATCGTTCAGGTTGACCTGTCCGGCTCGGATGGATTTGATCTCTGTACCGGTCAGGACCAGGCCGGCCTCGTACCGGTTTTCGATATGAAAGTCGCGGCCAGCCTTTCGGTTCCTGGCGACGACTTTGATTTCTCCATTCGCGGTCATCATTCACCTGTCAGAATATACTCGACGGCGCGCTCCAGTTGAGGGTCATCCTCGGTCTCTTCCTCTGGCCAGGGCACTTCGATGTTCGGCTCCAACCCATGACCGTGGATCTCCTGATCATCTGGAGTGAACCAATGAGCAATCGTGACTCGCAACTCGGAGCCATCGCTGAGGGTGAAAGGCCGTTGCACGGAGCCTTTACCAAATGTCACCTCACCGATCAATATGGCCCGTTCGTGATCCTGTAACGCCCCGGCGACGATCTCGGACGCGCTGGCCGTTCCTCGGTCCACCAACACAACCAAGGGAATCTCTTCGCCGATATCTCCATCTCGCACGCCCCCCCTCGGCAGGAACTCTTCTCGTCCGTCGCTCCACCGCTCGATGAGCACAGTGCCGTCGTCCAGGAACAGGTCGGCGACCTCGATAGCTTGATCGAGCCAGCCGCCGGGGTTCATTCGCAAGTCGAAGACGATCCCCACCGGGTCTTGAGCCAACAATTCTTTCAGTCCTCCTTCCATCTGTTCGCGAGCGTTGGCGCTGAATTCGTACAGCCGAATGTAACCTACACCATCGTCGCGCATTTCGATTTCGATGATGGGGATTTCCAGCCGAGCACGGGTGACGACGACTTCGAAGGGTTCTTCGATGCCCTCACGCATGATCAACAGCGTTACCTGTGTGCCGGACGGCCCGCGAATCAGGCCAATGGCCTCATACAGGGTCATACCGGAGATATCTACACCGTCCACGGCCAATACCCGGTCGCCTTCCTGGATACCTGCCTGCTCCGCCGGTCCGCCCTCGAACACCCCGGATATTTCCAGGGCACCTTCTTCGGTCATGTTGACGTATGCTCCGATGCCTTCGAATTCACCGCTGGCATCTTCCGATAGGATTGCGGCCGGCTCAGGCTCGATGAAGGCGGTGTATGGGTCCCCCAATTCCTCGAGCACGCCGTGAATTGCCGCATAAGACACGGTCTGCATATCGGGGAGTGGCCCATAGAAATTGCGTTGAATCAGATCCCAGGCCTCCCAAAAGATCTGAAATTCCCGTTCGTCGTCGGTCTGTGGTGTGGGGATCGCCATTGGCGTCGGCGTTCCACCTGGCCAGGGATTCTCGGTGGACCATTCCGGCGTTGGTGTAGCGGGCAGCTGGGTCTGTTCATCGGACGCTGGCGCGGTGACCGGCAATATGCCTACCTGCGTCAAAAGGTAGGCAGAACCAAATCCGGCTGCGAAGACAATTGTCGCTCCAATCAGGGTGATTAGACCGATACAGGTGATTTTGAAGAGAGGTTTCAAGTGCGATTGCTCGCTCATATTGCTCATTGTGTAGCTCCTGTTTCTTCTTCGAGGTATCGGATGGCCTGAATCAACGGGTCATCCGAGCTGGATACAGCGATGTCGGGGGATAAGCCAATCATATGGATAGGCCGCCGATGGGGAGTCAAGCATATCGCCGTGGTGATGTGTAACAACGAGCCATCGGATAGATGGTAAGCCTGTTGCACATTCCCCTTCCCGAAGGTATGCTCACCGATTAACACAGCTCGCTGATAGTCTTGCAATGCACCGGCGACCACTTCGGCGGCGCCGGCTGTCCTCCGATTGACCAGTACGGCGAGGGGCACACGGATCGCCACATCTGAAAGTGGGTGGGCGATGGGAATCTCCACTTCCGTACCGTCTCGGTAGACTGTGATCACCACTGGCCCGTCGCTCTCGTTCTCGTTCTCGTTCTCGTTCCCGTCGAGAAAGAGAAACTGGCTGGCGACGGCAACGGCTGCATCCAGATCCATTCCATCGCTATCACGCAGGTCCAGCACCAGGGAGGAAATCGAGTGGATCACCAATAGTTCTCGCAAGGCGTTTTTGACCTGCTCGCCCGTGCGTTCGTTGAAGGAATTTACCTTCAAATAACCGATCTCCGGCGCAGCCTGCTGGTTGAGAGTGTGCCAGACGACGGAGGGAACCTCGACAATCCCATGGATGATCTTCAGGTCGAAGGGTGGGGTGGGGGGGCGGGAGATGGTCAGCGTGATTGTCGTGGATGAGTTTTCGCCCAGTTGGGCCTGTACAACGTCCAGGGGAAGCGTGGGCGTGATCTCGGAGCCATTTATCGCTAACAGGACATCGCCGGCGACGACGCCAGCTTTGGCAGCCGGGGAATCTGTATATGGGAAGAGTTGCACTTCACCCATCATATTCCGTTTCACCTCCGCTCCGATGCCGATGTAACTTTCTCCGGGCGGTGGCTCATAGAAAGTGGTATATGGGTCATCCAACAGGGCCAGCATTGCCCGGATGGCTCCATAGGCCCGCTTACGAGGAGAAGGGAGTTCCCCGTAAAAATGCTCCTCCAGGTGGTCCCATGTTTCCCAGAAGACACGCATGCCCAAGGCCACTTGTTGCGAGTGTCGTCGTTGTTCCCAGGTGCGGTAAGCGAGGAATCCAGCGGCGTACAGGCCGCATACGCCGATCAGCGCGACAATGATGAATCCAATAAGTTTGATGTGCGTTGTGTGCGCAGTTTCTTGTGTAAGTGGTGCCATAGGTCTCCCAGAATACTGAACTGGACCCTGGCAAATTTATCCAGGACGCAGATGAACGCTGATTTTCGCAGAT
>CAZXVB010000182.1:0-6384 GCA_964643875.1 uncultured Anaerolineales bacterium
CATTTCCAATCAGTTGCTGGCTGTTCGACCATAGAGGACTCTCACAATCCTTGTTGAAAAAACTTTTCAATAAAATTATAACTCCTGAGTGGGTTATTGTCAAATTAGGCTGGCTGAAATCTGTGGGGTGTGTTTCAAATGAGTTGGTCGCGGTCGGGAGACCGGCCTCAGCGGGCAAAAAAGAGCGCTCTGGCTGGTCTTCTGACCGTGCCAGCGATGTGTTCTCAACTGAAATGAAACGGGTGCGTTTCATTTCAGTTGGAAAGTGAGCAACCCTCCCGCAGGTTGCCATTTTCGATACCAAAACACTCGGTTTTTGAAAGCAAATCCGCGCATAAATCGGCTTTGAGTTCAACCTGCGGGAGGGTCTCCAACTCAGTTGAAACACACCCAAATGAAACACACCCAAATCTGTGGAAGTGCAGTTGAAGCTGTTTCTTTTCCCTCCTTGCCTTTGTGCCTTCTGCATCTCTGCGGTAAAATGTGGGTGTCCGTTTGTGTGCCTCATCGGCGGGGCATTGGTCGGAGCTCTCTTCGGTTAAAGCGTCGGTTGGAGCGCATGACCTGCAAGTATGTTGCGCACCGGGGATTTGGGTCATAAGGGAAAGGCATTATATGGGAAGAACACTCTTGTTGACCGGTCGCCCTGGCATTGGGAAAACTAGTGTTATCACTTCGGTGGTTCGAGCGTTGGGAGAACGGGCCGGGGGATTCTACACAGAGGAGATCCGTGGGCCAGGCGGCCGCAAGGGGTTCCGTCTACACACGTTGGACGGAAAAGAGGCGGTGATTGCCCACGTGGACGTAAAATTTCGGAAACCCGGATGTCCCCGGGTGGGACGGTACGGCGTCCACGTTGAAGCTATCGAGCGGGTAGGCGTCGCTGCCATTCGCCGGGCGATGGAGCACGGGCAGATCGTCGTCATAGACGAGATCGGCAAGATGGAGCTTTTCTGTGGATCGTTCAAAGACGTGACACTCCAGGCCATCAACGGCCCTCATACGGTCATCGCCACGGTGATGCAGAAGCGGAACCCCTGGGTGGATAGTCTCAAGATGCTGCCCTATGTTACGTTGTGGGAGGTCACTTTTCAGAACCGCTCACGTATGGCAGAATCGGTGCTCCGGTGGCTCGCATCCGATGGGCCTCTTGTCGAACTCTGATGCTTCACCCGGTGCGGATCGCCGTCCTCTGCCTCTATGGGGATGGTGTTGGCAGAGGGGAGGCAAAGGGGTCGAACCAAAACATCCATTCGGCCGAGGTGGTTACTTCCTTGCCGTTCTGGATCACTGCTACTCTCCAATGCCACTCGCCGAACTTCTCTCCCGGTAGAGCAACGGTCCAACTTGTGGTCCGCAGGGGATCGCTTTGTGTTGTGTATCCGCTTTGCACGTGGTAGGCCGTAACTTGGTAAGTCTGGTTGGTGTTGATGGAGCCTTGCCATTGAAAAGTAATTGGCGACCGATATGTGTACCCTTGAATCGGTGCCAGCAGTGTTGGTGGATTGGTTCTAGGAACGGGTGTCAAAGTAGCTGTGGGCATAGGGGTGGGCGTATGCGTAGGTGTCCTGGTGGGTGTACGTGTAGGCTGGCGCGTTGCCGTGGCTGTCGGTGAAGGCAAGGGTGTGTCTATGTCTTCGGAAATTGAGACTGGCGTGGTTTCCCTGACCGACGGCGTGGGCGTAGATCTGTCGCCTATTCTCCCGATTCCCATTGCTATACCTATCGCCAGTGTCAGTATGGCCACTCCACCCAATGCCCATCCCCACACAGGCACGCGCTTCCGCACTGAGACCGACTTTGCCTCGGACGCCACAGGCGGAGCTGTAGGGCGCGCGGATGCGGATGCGGATGCGGATGCCGATGCGGATGATGTCACTGCTGGGGACGCAGTGATTGCTTCTGGTTTCATAATCAATGTCTCTGCTTTCACCACCTCCTCGCCCGCCAGCGCTCGCTCCAATGCTTCCACAAAATCACTCACCATTGTGTACCGGTCGCCAGGCTCCTTTGCTAACGCCTTCTTCATCACGGCTTCCACACCCATCGGCAGATCTGGTCGCGCCTGGCGGATGGACGGGAGTGGCTCGTGCGCTATCTTGTACATAAGCGCCAGGGTGCTCTCGGCCTGGTAAGGTACCCTTCCTCCCAGCATTTCATAGGCCACCACTGCCAGGCTGTATTGATCGCTACGGGCGTCTACCGTCAACCCTTGCACTTGTTCTGGGCTCATGTACTCCGGTGTTCCCACCAATGTGCCTGTCGCCGTTAGCCGTGTTTCTTGTGCTGCCCGTGCAATTCCAAAGTCTGTCAGTATTGCCTGTCCCTCTGTACTTATGATGATGTTGGCTGGCTTGACGTCCCGGTGCACCAGTCCGCGATGGTGGGCATAGTCCAATGCATCCGCTAGCGGACGTAGGATAGCAAGCGCTTTGTGGGGCGGGAATGTTTCTTGCTGACGGATGACGTCGTCCAGAGATCGGCCTTCTACGTATTCCATCACGAAGTAGTATAAGCTTCCCTCTTGTCCCACGTCGTGGATGGTGACGATGTGGGGGTGTTTCATTCTCGCTGCGGACCGCGCTTCGCGCAGGAAACGTTCGACGAACTCCTGTTCCCATACCAGGTGAGGAGCCAGCACTTTGACAGCCACGTATCGATCAAGCAAAGGATCGTATCCTTTGTAAACTGTACCCATTCCCCCCTGGCCAATCTTATTTTGGATCTCGTATTTTCCCAACTGGCTGCCGATTAGATTATTGTTCATCATAACATATCACCCTTGCTTATTACTTCAATTTGGGCACCAATGTCTTGCGAGCGGTTTCCGCTTGCTTCTCCATACTGGCTTGAGATTCGACGACCACAATACTCGCTGGGGGCAGTTCGGTGGGGCTGGGCGGCGCGTTCGGCTCTCCGGGACTGGGCGGCCAGTCGGTGTGCCATACCCCAGCGCTGTCACGGCTGTAGCTGTGAGTCGGCGAGATGGGGGGGTACTGGACGATGTCGGCCAGGGTGGCGTCGGGCCGAATCAACCGCAATTCGCCGCCAGCATCCTCCAGGGAGAGGCCGGTCTGTTGACCGTACAGCACGACGAAGGCCCCTGGCGGAAGCAAGCTGCCGATGGATAACGAGTGGGAGAGTGTCTCCCCGGCCTGTAACACCCATCCATCCAGATCAACCTGGCCACCGTCGGCGTTGTACAACTCGACCCACTCGTCCTCTCCCTGAATTTGGGGATCGGGAACGTAGATCTCGTTGATCCACACGATGGGCTGGGTCGCAGTGGGGGATGGGGTGGCGGTCGGCGTGGGGGTCTCAATTGGTACAGTCGTGGGTGATGGTACCATCGTAGCGGTGACTGTGGGCGAGATGGTGGCCGTGGGTGTCGCGGTTGATGTTGTGATGATGGTGGGGGTTGGCTCCGGCGTACTTACCGGTGTCCCTGTAGGCGTGGGGGGCGGTGTGATTGCGGGTGTTGAGGAGGCAGTGGTTTGCGCGGTGGGCATCGAGGAGGGCGTGGGCGTGGGGGTGAACGTGGCTGTGGGCATATCGCCGATCCGCTGCCATCCCAATTGGATCAGCGCGTTGCCGCCGTGTTCGTAATAGTGTACTTCGAGCCGATGGGAACCGCCACTCAAGCTCTGCTCGGTGGTGTAGACAATGCTGCCATCCCCGGTGTGCCATTCGTCCAGGATAAGCTGGCCGTCCACATAGATACGCACTCCATCATCGGCGCGAACCTGGAAGCGATATAGCCCGGCCTCGAAATTCATGGAACGGCTCCAGCGTGCGGAGAAGTTGTCGGTCGGCAACCCCACAGCCGGCGCACCGTCTTTCCAATCGAAGTCAACGCTGGGGTCGTTGCGCACCAGTGCCGGGACACCATTCATCGTCTGATTGGCCCAGTACTCCCCCTGCCAGTCCGTAAAGATGGGGTTGGCGACCTGTTCCCACCAGAGGCGAATCTGGGCATTCCCCACGTGTTCGTAGTACTCAAGCCGTACATCGTGGGAACCGGCTGTCAGCCCAATCTCTGCGCTTTGTTGACGGGGAGCGCCGTCCTGCCAGTCGTCTATCAGAAGCTGATTGTCCACCCACAAGCGCGCGCCGTCGTCCGTGATAAAGTGGAAGCGATATGTGCCGGCGGCGAAAGAGACCTGACGGGTCCAGCGGGCGGAGAAATTGTCCGCCGGTAGCCCATCGGCCGGGGCCAACCATCCCCACTCGAAGTCAATGTTGGGGTCGTTGCGTTCCAGGGACGGTTGCCCTTCCAACCCCCGATTGGACCAGTATGCGCCATGCCAATCGGGGAACGCGCGGGATTTTTCCCACCAGACCTGGATGAGGGCGTTACCGACGCGCTCGTAATACTCAACCATCAGTGTGTGGACACCGGCCGCCAGGGTGTAATCGGCAGCGACTTCTCGCCGTCCACCATCTTTCCATTCGTCCAGTACCAGCACATCGTCTATGAACAAGCGCATACCATCGTCCACCAGGGCGTGGAAGCGGTACGTCCCCTGGTCGAAAGAGAGGGATCGCGTCCAGCGGGCCGAAAAGTTGTCCGCCGGGAGTGTGTCGGCCGGGGCCGTGCTGCCCCAATCGAATGTGATGGTTGAGTCGTTGCGGACCACGGCGGAGGCACCGGTCAGGTCCACGGTGGGGAAATATTCCCCTCGCCATTGAGGGAAATCGCCCACTCGTTCCCACCACAGCCGGATTTCGGCGGCTCCGGTTTGTTCGTAGTATTCCACCCGGATGGTATGGTCGCCCGTGCTGAGTTCGCGTTCGGCGATGTGGGTGACCGGCATGCCGGCATGCCATTCGTCTATGATCAGCTCCTCGTCGAGCCAGACCCGGACGCCGTCGTCGCTGCGCACGGAGAAGCGGTACTTTCCGGCCTCGAAAGGCAGGATGCGTGTCCAACGGGCCGAGAAGTTGTCGGCGGGGATGCCTGTGGCCGGACTGTTCATACCCCAATTAAAGTTGATGGCCGGGTCATCTCGCAGGACGGTTACCCCACCGGACAGGGTGAGGTTGGTGTAGTATTCTCCGCGCCATTGGGTGATGACCAGTGGTGTGGGAGAGACAGTCGTTTCTGTCGGGGTGATGGTTGTGGTAATGGTCGGTGTGATTGCCGGTGGTGTGGGGGAGACGAAGATCACAGACAGGGCTTGAGAGATTTGTTTGCCGGTCGCCGGTGACTGGACGGTCACGACCACGGACGACAGTCGGATCCATTCCTCCTCAAGCGGGTACAGGAACGGAATCACGAATGTGCCATCTTCCCCCACCGTAACGGACGCGATGGCTTTTTGCATCGCCGGGGCGGTGCTGTCGAGACGGACGAAGACCACGTCGCCGGGCTGCCAGTTGCTCCCCGTGACGACGATCAGCGCGCCCCCGCTGACTTCGGTGGGGGCGACATCTATGCTGGGGGATGGGATCTCAGTGGGGGGAGCATTCCCCCTCTGAGCAAACAGCCGGAGGGCCAGGAATGGGGTGGCAATGACGACCAGGATGGCGATTAGCACGGCCACGGCCCAAAGCGGCTGCCCCTGGATGACGGTGAACAGACGTTCGATCCAGGACGGGGGAGAGGTATCCGGAGGCAAATCGTCCGACGGTAGGGAGGAAGTCGGTAGTGGTGGCGGAGCCTGGTTGGCGACGTCGCGAATGACGGCGATCAGTTCATCCGTGCTGGTTGTCTCCGTTACGTAGGCGCTGGCTCCGGCGGCCATCGCAGCTGCCATCTGGGGGGTCTGTTCGGGCGCTGAGCCGCTTAAAGTAATGATGATCTGGATATCTGGCCAACGTTCGCGGATGGCCTGGGTGATCTCCGCTCCTCCAACATCGGGGAGCGCTGGGTCAAGCAGCACGATATCTGGATGAAGCTGCTCGCAGCGTTGGAACAGTGTCGTAGTGTTGTCTGCTTGGCCGACAACGATGACGTCGGCCTCCTCCTTTGGTATCGCCATCAGGCGGGTTCGCAGGCGATAGCGGGCGTTGCTGTTCTGGTTGGCTATGACTACGCGGATTGTGGGGTTGGTGTTCATGGACTTCTGTTCCCTCCCAGACTAAGAATCTATCCGAAAAATAGGATGGCATCCCTATGCCGTCCGCCACGCATCCCTACGCGTGGCTACGGGAGCGAATTTTCGGACGGGCGCTTACTCGCTTTTGGTTTGCCGAAAGTCTTCTGGCTGAGGCGAAATGATCTCATTTTCCGGGCGTGAGGGCTGGAGAGGCTCGGTCAGGAAATCTTCTCCCAACGTAACCACTCAGGCCACTTCTGTTTCACTACCCGACATATTGATCGGTGACCCTCCCGCAGGCTTGAAATTACGTCAGTTGCACGTGTATAGCCCCACATCAGGGCAC
>CAZXVB010000183.1:0-1213 GCA_964643875.1 uncultured Anaerolineales bacterium
CCAACGTTAAAGGGCAAATCCGGCGTCATTAAGCGAATGTGACATTGTCAAGTTAGCCAGGCTCTGACGAACCGGCTTGACGTTTCGCCAGCAATTGTTTGAACAGCGCTTCATACGCCTCAACCGTCCGTTCCGTGCTGAACCGGGCGGCGATCTCGGCGCGGGGACGTAGATACGCCTCGCGGTTCTCCGTCACCTGGATGATCGCCTCAGCCAGGGCCTGCGCATCTCCCACCGCAACCACTTCGCCCATGCCCGTCTGCAACACTGGTTGGCGCACTCCCGGCAAATCGCTGGCGATGGAGGGTGTCCCGCGCAACATCGCCTCTACCTGTACCAGTCCAAACGACTCCGTCGAGTTCAGACTGGGGACGATGATCATATCCAGGTTGGAGTAGAAGGCTGCCATTTGGAGGGGATTCAAAATCCCCAGAAAGGTCCACCGGTCTTGTTCCTCGTACTGGCGGAGCATCGGGGCCAGCCGGCGGGCGTAGGCTTCTTCTCCCAGCACGTTTCGATACTGCCCGGCGAAGAGCACACGGGTGGCGGGATAGCGCTCCAGAACGCGGGGTAAAGCTTCCAACAACACTTCAACCCCTTTTTCCGTCGCCAGACGGGCCGCCATGCCGATCACCGGTCGGTGACCGTCCAGACGATGCATAGCAGCGAAAGCCGCCACAGCGCCATTTCCTACCTCTGGCAACTCCACCGGCGGAGGGATCACGACGATCTTCCGGCGGAACATGCGCAGAAACGGCGAATGATCGGCGAAATCCTGTGTGTAGGCCACAACCCGGTCGGAAAACAACCCGGCCAGCCGGTTCATCCCGTGCACCACCTGGTTCGTCAACCAGTTGAAAGGTCCGGCGGGCAGTTGCAGATCACAGTGATACGTCAGGACCGTGGGGCGGCCCATCAAGCGCCCCCGAAAGGCGACACCTGCCGCATCAAACTGGGGCAGATGTAAACTGACAACGTCGTGGGAGTGTACCAATCGAGTCGCCAGCCAGCCAATGGTGGGCATAATCACGCCCTTGCTGACGCGGAAAAGCACCGGAACACGCACCACCCGCACGCCATTCTCCACTGCTTCGAGCGGACAAGAGCGGTCGAAACGCGAGGTCAACACCGTGACAGAATGTCCCCGTGCAGCCAGCCCGCGCGCCAATCGCTCCGCGTAGATCGTCAGTCCTCTGGTGTGTGGACGGTAGTA
>CAZXVB010000183.1:1223-6373 GCA_964643875.1 uncultured Anaerolineales bacterium
TAAGTCAAAGCGATCAGTATCTTCACTGCTAAAAATTTCCTCAAACACAACGACTGCCCATGTCGGCAGTCAACCTATGCAAACAACTCTCGGTGCGCCATCACCCACCGGTAGAGGCGCTCGATCCCCTCTTCGATCCCCACCTGGGGACTCCAGCCGAGGTCGCGTTTTGCCTTGCGAATGTCGGAGACGTAGATGCGCTGGTCGCCCGGCCGCCAGTCATGATGACGGGCCGGTATCTCGCGCCCCATCAGGCGGGACAGAATGGCGTGGAATTCGGCCCACACCGACATCGTGTGGGCCGGGCCGCCGCCCACGTTGTACACCTGTCCGGCGGCTACGGCGATGTTGGCAATCGCCGCGTCGTACACGTCCAGCAGATCGTCCACGTAGAGCACATCCCGCACTTGTTTCCCGTCGCCGTAGATGGTGATCGGATGCCCGGTCACGGCAGCGATGATGAACCAGGCTATCCATCCCTGATCCTCCACCCCCATCTGGCGCGGGCCGTAGATACACGATTGGCGCAGGACCACCGTGGGCAATCCATATATGCGGGCATAATCCCGCACATACTGGTCGCCGCACCCCTTGGAGCAGCCATAGGGGGAGTGAAAATCAAGGGGCTGAGACTCTGCCACCCCCAGGGGGAGGTCTCGATAGGCATAGCGCGTCTCCAACTCCTCGACGGCCACGTCCTCCATTCCCCCGTACACTTTATTGGTCGAAGCATAAAGAATGATCGGCTGTGTTCCCACCTGACGGGCGGCCTCCAGCACGTTGAAGGTTCCCAAGGCATTGTGCTCGAAATCCAACCGGGGGTCTTCCACTGAGGTCGTCACCGCCGTTTGTCCGGCCAGATGGACGACCACGTCCACCCCCGGCAAGACCTCCATCAAGGCGGCGGTGTCGCGCACGTCGGCGACGCAGGCGCGAAAAGCGTCCTCACCGTGTTGCGCCCGCAGCCAGGCCAAGTTCGCGTCCGCCCCTCGGCGCGACAGGTTGTCATAGACCGTCACCGAATCCCCTCGCTGGAGCAGCCGGTGGACGTAGTTGCAGCCAATGAAGCCAGCACCGCCCGTGATCAGGTAGTGCCTTCTTCGCTCCGTCATTCCTCCTCCTCGAGATCCATCTTTTCTACATTTGTACTCACATCGGCGGCCTGGGTGCGTAGCCACGTCAGAGATAAACTCTCCCGCCCCAACCCCACGATTCCCAACAGACATCCCAAAATGTATTGAAAGGCATACACGCCAAACGCAATGGTGACTGCCTGTCCATCTGGAATATCAAATGGTATGCTCAAACCATAACGCGCTACCACCTGAAAGACCCCCATTGCCCCCGGCGACGAGGGCAGTGCCATCCCCAGACCAACGACACACACCAGGAAAGGGGCCGCCAACAGGGGGGGATGAGGTAGGAAGGCCCGAATGAGCGCCCCGTAGAAAGCGACCACACAGGCCCAGGTGATCACCGTCCAGACCGCCAGGCCCACGCTCCGCCGACCGGAACGCAGAGCAGCCAGACCGGCGAACAGGCCATCCAGCGATTCCGCCCAGCGTTCCCGAGACGTCTCTTCCAGCCCAGGGATCCGCTCCAGGACCCACCGCAGCAACGTCTGCCCCCACTCAGGGCGAAAAGCCAACACCAGCATGAGCGCCAACGCACACAGCGCTACGCCGCCGGCCACACCGCCGGCCAGCCGGGCGTTCCCTACCCCGCCGATGAACGGCGTGATTCCCATCAGGATTGCCACAACCATCAGCATATCCAGTACGCGCTCTATCACCACGGTTGAGAGGGCGGCCGGAATGGTGATCCCCCTATCACGCCCCACGATGACCGCACGGGCCGGGTCTCCCAGGCGAAAGGGAAAGACGTTGCTGACTAGATAACCGATGTTCGTGATCCAGAAGACCCGCTCCAGGCCGATGGAGGCTCCACCGTATTGAAGCAAGATCCGCCAACGAATCGAACGTGCCCACAAATAGGCCAGCAACCCCAATGCCGCCAGGACGAAGTAGGCGTATTCCGCCTGTCGGAGCGCATCCATCACCTCGCGGAGGTGGATGCCCCGCACGGCCAACACCAGGGCGACCCCGCTGATGACCAGCCCGACCCACGCCTGCCCTTGTCGCCTAAAGGCCGATTTGAATTTCGAAAGGAGTTTGTTCATCCTGCTCTCACCGGATCACGTGCCTGTCCAGAGGCGCCGATCAGCAGAAACAACAGATCGTTGACATTTGTGCCGGTAGGGCCAGTGCGGATCAGGTCGCCCAGTTGGTCAAAGAAGGAATAGCTGTCGTTGTTTGCCAGGGCTGCGTAGGGGTCCAATCCATGTTGACGGGCACGGGCCACGGTTTCCCCACTGACGATCGCGCCGCCAGCGTCGGTGGGGCCATCGCTGCCGTCCGTAGCTAATGCCATCAGGAGCACGTCCGGCCACCCATCGAGAGCCAGCGCTGCCGCCAGGGCCAGCTCCTGGTTGCGCCCTCCTCGCCCCGTCCCACGGATTGTGACCGTGGTCTCACCACCCCACACCAGGCAGGCCGGAGGGGGGAGTGGATCGCCGAAAGTTCGCACGCCCTTGGCAAGCGCCGCTGCTACTCGGGCCACCTCGCGGGCCTCCCCTTCGATGTAGGTGCTCAAGAGCATACTATGGAACCCCTGACAGCGGGCTTCGTCCACTGCCGCCAGCGCCGCCAGGCGGTTGGAAGCGACGATCACGTGTTGCACCCGCTCGAAGGGCGGATCGCCGGGCTTGGGGGTCTCCTGAAATGGGATGGGGTTTTCCGGGAGGATGGCATATCTCGCCAGGATCGCTTGGGCGTCGGCAATAGTCGTGGGATCGGGCACGGTGGGACCGGAAGCGATGACATCGAGTGCATCTCCCACCACATCGGAGAGGATCAACGTGATGATTGTCGCCGGCGCCGCCAGACGCGCCAGGTGTCCCCCTTTGATGCCTGAACAGTGTTTACGGACGGTGTTGATCTCCTGGATCGTTGCCCCGGAACGGAGGAGGGCGTTGGTCAAGGACTGCAAGTCGGCCAACGTCATCCCTGGGACTGGCAATGTCAACAGCGCGGAGCCGCCGCCGGAGATCAGGCACAGGAGCAGGTCCCGCTCGCCGGCCCGTCGGGCCACGTCGGCGATGGCCTGAGCGCCCCGAAGCGAGTTCTCGTCCGGGACGGGATGGCCGGCCTCGATGAGGTCCAGGGAGGCCGCCAGATGACGTTCTGGGGCCGCCACGTGCCCGTACTTGGTCACCACAACGCCGCCCTGCACCCGGTCGCCGAGGAGCGCCATCACCGCCGAGGCCATTGGCGCAGCCGCCTTGCCGGCCCCGACTACCCATATGTTTTTGTAGGAGCGCAGGTCATACCGTTGCTCTCCCACAATCAGGTGCTCTCTGGCGTCTCCCTCCCGTCGCACGAACCGGCGGATGGCCGCCCCTGGCTCAACGGCATCGAGAGCGGCCTGCTGAAGCCGTGTGGCTACCGCTCGCAATGATCTCTCTGATGTATCCATCATTTCCATCACCTATGCTCTTACGCTTTATTCTACCTCATTCGCTTTGCCCCATAGATTCCAACGCCGCGCTCACGGCTTGTTCCGGTGTCGCTCGTCCTCGCAGCACGGCCACGACGGCCTCTTGGATCACCCGTCCGACAGTTTCCATCGCTGCTGGCGGTGGACGAAGGACGGCGGCGTTGAGCAGCCCGCGTAACGTCATCCGGTCGGCGCTGGAAAGTTCCCACTCCCGCAGCGCGCTCCTGGTCCCCGGCAGGTACCCGGCCGCCTGGCTCCACGCGCCGTTGCGATCCGGAGCGATCAGCCAATCCAGCAACATCAACGCCACGTTCTGGCGGGCAGAGTCTGGGGTCACCATCGCAATGGCCCAACCGCCGGAGACGACGCTGAAGGGATGCCCATGCAGGGTTGGGATAGGGGCAATAGCGACGGTATCATCGGCCTCGGTCCAGTACTGCCTGGCCTGCACGATCGTCAGGTCGCCCACCCCGGCCTGGAACTTCTCCCAGGCCTGATCTATGTCGTACGTGTTGAGTGCCAGCGTGGGCGAAATTGGCAGCGGGCTGACGGTCATCGTGACGGTTGGAGATAAAGCCAGGCTCCCCATACCGGTGTGGTAAAATTGAAGCACGCTCAATAGGGCATCGCCGTCCAGGTGTGGGTTCCCTTCGGCGTCGGTCATCTGACCACCGGCAGCCAGGTATTGGATCAGGGTTGCATCGTTGACCTCTCGATTGAGACCACCAACCGGGAAGACGAACTGCACCGGCGGTGAAAGGACTTGTTGCCAGGTTAACGGCGGGGTCTCCAGCGTTTCCCGACGGTATGCAGCATGGGGCATATCCGCACCCAACACGAATCCGACGGTCTGCCCATTGATAGTGGCCATCTCGGCAGCAAAGGGGAAACGGTCAGCCAGCGCGGCCGAGGGAAGAACCGCGTCCAACGGCTGGATCAGGCCGGCAGCAGCAGCGCTTTCCAGATCCGCCGCGTCGAGCACGATGAGATCGGGAAGCACCGAGGGGGCCGCGTTCCAGGCTGTGCGCAGAAAATCGAACAGACCGCCACGCCCATGGGATTTCTTAACCACCACATCTACCTGGACCTCAGTGTGGCGATCGGTGAAGGCGTCCAACTGTTGAGCTAGCACCTTGGCCCCCGGTGTGTTCTGGTATGGATCCATCTCCTCCGGCAGCCACAGCCCAATGGTGACGATGAGTGGTTGAGATTCTGTCGGTATGGTCTCCGTGATGGGTGCAGGAGACGGCGTCGAGGGAAGAAGTACACTCGTTGAGGCGGTGGGCGTGGTCGGCGGAATGGTATCTTGTAAACTGCTCCCGCAGGCCACCAATGCAAACAGGGAGAACAACAGGGCAAAAAAACCAATGATCGAAACGATTGAAAAAGCCCGGTGGGGGTGATAGCCCTCGGGAGAGTCAGCACTTAGTACACCATGAGCGATATCTTTCGACATATTGGCATTGTCTTTAGGTCTCATACAATCTCCTGGTGGCCTATTATACACAACACATCGGAAACTGCCCAGTTTGCGATTATCAGCACTTGGGAAAACTGAGCCGTAGGACAGGCTTTCTAGCCTGTCCTGACAGCCT
>CAZXVB010000184.1:0-6326 GCA_964643875.1 uncultured Anaerolineales bacterium
TTCTTGAGGCAGCCCAAAGTGTAAACCAATTCCCAGGAGAAAATGAACCATCCCGAAAGAAACGCCATAGAAATGACAACCCGCATCCGGTATCGAGAACATATCCTGATGAACATCTATTGGTTCGGCCTGGCGTTTATGTGGAATGCGTTGCATCCCATCGTCTTGCCGGCCCTTTTGCTCGCCTACGTGCCGGAGTCTCGCAAGAACACCTACTTGGGTGGAATGACCTTTGCTGGCCTGTTGCTGGCGATGGTGATTCAACCGCTGTCCGGCGGCTTGAGTGATCGGACCGTTTCCCGCTGGGGTCGTCGGCGGCCATGGATGGGAATCGGCTTGTTGTTCGACGTGTTCTTCCTCGCCGGGATGGCACTGGCTGGAGGGTTCTGGGGACTGACGACAGCCTACATTCTCCTGCAAATTGCCTCCAACATAGCCCATGGGCCGGCGCAAGGGTTGATCCCCGATCTGGTACCGGCCACCGAGCGAGGAGTAGCAGCCGGCTTCAAAAACCTGTTCGATATGAGCGGCCTGGTGTTGGCCTCTCTGGCGACCGGTCAATTGATGGGGAGTGAAAATCCTGTCCTGGTCTTTGGGTGCATCGCGGGCGTGTTGCTGCTCTCAGGTCTGATCACCCTGGGGGGCGTTCGGGAGCCGAGCGTAACCCGCACGGAAGACCGGCCAACCACAAAACGAGCACAATGGCATAATCTCTGGCGCGTAGACTGGCAGCAACACGCGGACTATGTGGCCCTGTTGGTCGCCCGCTTCTTGATTTTGTGGGGTATCTATGCCGTACAAGGCTTCGCCCAATACTTCATCCGAGATCGCCTGGCAGTCTCCAACCCGGCTGCCGTGACCGGCACATTGATGGCCACCATCGGATTGGCGCTGACTGCGCTGGTCTTCCCTGCCGGTATGCTTTCCGACCGCCTGGGGCGCAAGCGGATAAACGTAGCCGCCGGCGCGTTGGCGACGGTCGGCATTGCGCTGTTGATCCTGGCTCGCAGCGTGGCCTCCCTCTATGTTTTGGGAGGCATCATCGGCATGGCGACCGGCGTCTTCCTGAGCGTCAACTGGGCCTGGGCCACCGACCTGATCCCCTCACAGGAGGCCGGTAAGTATCTGGGACTTTCCAACCTGGCCACGGCGGGAGCCTCAGCTTCTAGCCGCCTGGCCGGCCCTCTGATAGACATCATCAATGGCATCGTGCCAGGGGCGTATCTGGGCTATCCGGCGTTGTTTGCGCTGGCGGCGACTAGCACCCTGTTGGGAACGGTGTGGATGGCCCGTATGCATCGAGGGAGCATACAGAGTTGAGGGAATGACTCCACGGCGCTGCTGGACCCTCATCCCCAGACGCTTTGTGGCCGATGGCGGGAGAGCAGTCCTCCTACAACGACGTAAAGCAGCCCGACGATCACCAGGGCAAACTTGACGAGGGCACACCACCGGGCGACCTGGGGCCATGGGGCAGTGACCGTCCCCACAAGCAAACGCCACAGGGCGGCATTCTCTATGCTATCCAGGGCAGCAGCCAGCCATTGCCCCCATGCCAACCAGACCCCCACCGAAGCCCACCTACCGGGCAGGCGAGTAGAGACCCACACCAGCGCCCAGGCAATGGTCGTGGAATAGAGCACAAGGAACAGGAAATCAATCCCCAGGCTGAATCCGGCCCGTACGCGGGCCTCTCCGTCCCAGGACTCCAGAATGGCCTGAACGGTCGGAACGTCGCCGGCCAGTTCGTACGAGACGATCCCTTGCGGGGCGGCGTCGGTGTTCAAAGGCGCTCCCACACTGTTCATCACGAACAGCACCAGCACCGTGGCCATGAAGAGCGGGATGAATACGGGACGACGCAAAGCCGCCGGTATAGGATCGAACGGATGACGCATGTGACCTCCCGAAGATGATGTTGGCTTATTTTACCTCTACAATGCTGTTTTTGCAAAACGTGCGTCGCACGTCACGGGTCTTGACTAGCGCAAAGCACGAAATGCGGATATAATAAGCCTATCTCGAAATGAGGTGAAATTACCGTGCGTTACTTGATCATTTCTGATGTGCATGCGAATCTAGTCGCTCTGGAGACCGTGCTGGCGGACGCGCCGGACTTCGACGAGATCTGGTGTCTGGGGGACCTGGTCGGCTATGGACCGAACCCGAATGAATGTATCCAACGCATTCAGGAGTTTCCCCATTTTAGTCTGGCCGGGAATCACGATTGGGCAGCACTGAACAAGTTGGACCTGCGGAGTTTCAACACGGATGCCCGTGAGGCGAACCTATGGACTCAATCCGAACTGACCACCGCATCGCGGGAATTCCTGGATAAGCTACCAACCTCAGCCGAGCGGGACGGTATCTACATGGCCCACGCCAGTCCGCGCGAACCGGTGTGGGAATACATCCTCGATGCCAACGTCGCTTACACCAACTTTTCCTACTTCTCGCAGCCAATTTGCCTGGTGGGGCACACTCACGTCCCCCTCATCTTTGAATTGGACGAGCCTCGGCGACGTAGCATTCCCCGGATACCCCCATTTCTCGTCCCGGTCTCGCTGAATGAAAACCGTCTCATCATCAACCCCGGCAGCGTGGGACAACCTCGAGATGGCGACC
The DNA here is from genome assembly GCA_964643875.1 of uncultured Anaerolineales bacterium. GTDB lineage: Bacteria > Chloroflexota > Anaerolineae > B4-G1 > B4-G1 > CAZXVB01. The sequence goes on from CAZXVB010000184.1 coordinate 2,626, forward strand.
CCCGTGCCAGCTATGCCCTTTTCGACAGCGAGAAGATGGTGTGGGAATTTCACCGCGTGATGTACCCGGTCGAGATCACCCAAGAGCGGATGCGCGCCCGTGGGCTTTCCCCCCGCCTGATCGAACGCCTGGCCGTCGGGCGCTGACTGAACGTCGAGGGGGAGGGGAATGGACCACACGCAGTGAGGAGGACACACGATGAAACAAGGGCCGGCAAGGAAAAGATGGCTTCGGCTGGTGGTGTCGGTGGTATGGCTGGCGCTATGGCTTACCGGATGTAGTCAGTGGGCAGTGGGACAGAAGTCCGAGGCTCCAATGCCGCCGGAAAATGTAGCCCCGGCCGCCGAGAGTGAATCTTCCACCTTCGGTGAACCACCACTCAGTGGAGGCGGTAATTTTGCCGGTATCGAGCGCCTCATTATTCGCAACGCCTCACTGGATATCGTCGTGGCGGACACCCAGGCCACACTAGATGAGATCACTGCTCTGGTCGAAGATATGGATGGGTACATCGTGCAATCCAACGTCTATCGTTACCAGGAGGGGTTGCAAGCCTCGGTGACAATGCGGATACCGGCAGGCCGTTTGGACGACGCGCTCAACCGAATTCGGGCACTGGCGGTCGAGGTGCGTCGGGAAAGTATATCGGGGGAAGACGTCACCGACCAATATGTAGACCTGCAATCGGAACTGCGTCACCTGGAGGCCACGGAGGCCCAATTGTTGGAGTTTTTGGAGGCCGCCGAAGATACTGAGGCCGCGTTAGATGTCTATGAGCATCTCCAAACCATCCAGGCGAACATCGAACAAGTCAAGGGCCGCATCCAGTACCTGGAACAATCGGCCGCGCTGGCAACTATTACGCTTGACCTGACACCAGACGAACTGGCCCAGCCTATTCAAGTCGGCGGCTGGCACCCAGAAGGCACCGCCCGCGACGCCCTCCAGGCGCTCGTGCATGTGCTCCAATTCCTGGTGGACGCCCTGATCGTGATCGTGATTCTCGTTCTACCGGTCCTGCTGATAATTACCTTGCCGTTAGCAGGGCTTTTCTACCTGGGACGTGTGATTGTACGTCGGCGACGGGTACGCCGCCGCCCTTCTTCGTAATCGAGTAACCAGCGCGACACACTGCAATACAAGGACGCTTGCGATAACAAAGATGACAGAAAAGGCAACAGGAAAAAGAAAAAGGACAGAAACGAAAGAAAATTCTCCCTCTGTGGCCGCGAGCGAGGAAGCACTAAGGCAGGCCAAAACACATTGGGAAGAAACGACCGTCCGCCCGCTCATCAACCGACATCCAGAGCGACAAGCCCGCTTCAAAACGCTCTCCGCTCTCCCATTGGAACGGCTCTACACACCGACTGATGTAGCGGTGGACTACTTGGACGACCTGGGGTTCCCCGGTGAATACCCCTTTACGCGCGGCGTACAGGCCACAATGTACCGGGGACGGCTGTGGACGATGCGGCAGTACGCCGGTTACGCCACAGCCGAGGCGTCGAATGCCCGCTACAAGTACCTGCTGGCGCAGGGACAAACGGGCCTTTCGGTGGCCTTCGACCTGCCCACCCAGATCGGGTACGACGCCGACGACCCTCTGGCGGAGGGAGAAGTCGGCAAAGTGGGGGTTTCCGTCAGTTCGCTCGACGATATGCGTACCCTCTTCAATGGGATCCCCCTGGGGCAGGTTTCCACCTCAATGACCATCAATGCCCCGGCCGCTATTCTGCTGGCAATGTACATCGCGGTGGCCAAGGAACAAGGGGTATCCCTGGCCGACTTGCGCGGCACGGTGCAGAACGACATCTTGAAGGAATACGTAGCCCGGGGAACGTACATCTTCCCACCTCGCCCTTCGATGCGTCTGGTCACCGATCTGTTTCAGTATTGTGCGGCCCAGATTCCCCGCTGGAACACGATCAGCATCAGCGGGTATCACATTCGAGAGGCGGGCGCTACGGCCGTGCAGGAAGTCGCCTTCACCATTTCCCATGGCATTGCGTACGTCCAGGCCGCGCTGGAGGCCGAACTGGAGGTGGATGTTTTCGCTCCCCGGCTATCTTTCTTCTTCAACGCTCACAATGACTTTTTAGAGGAGATTGCCAAGTTCCGGGCGGCCCGCCGCTTGTGGGCCAAGACGATGCGGGAGCGGTTCCACGCCCAAAACCCCCGTTCGTGGAAGCTCCGTTTCCATACCCAGACGGCCGGCTGTACACTCACCGCCCAACAGCCGGAAAACAACGTGATCCGGGTAGCCCTGCAGGCGTTGGCCGCCGTGCTGGGAGGGACGCAGTCGCTCCATACCAATTCCCGGGACGAAGCGCTCTGGCTCCCCACGGAAGAATCTGTGCGCATCGCCCTACGCACTCAACAGATTATCGCTCACGAGTCGGGTGTGGCCAATACAGTGGACCCGCTGGCCGGGTCGTATGTCATCGAGCACTTAACCAATGAAATCGAACGGCAGGCCAACCAGTACATCGAGAAAATCGACGCGCTGGGCGGGGCGTTGGCGGCGATTGAACGTGGGTACATCCAGCAGGAGATCGCCGACGCCGCCTACCGCTATCAAAAAGAAATCGAGACGGGGGAACAAATCATCGTAGGGGTCAACGCCTACCAGGTGGAGGAGACGGAGAGTCCCCTGGAGCGGCTGGTGGTTGATCCGGCCATCGAAGAGCAACAGCGGGCCAGGTTGGCCTCACTACGCGCCGATCGGGATTCGGAGCGGGCTTCGGCAATGCTCTCGCGCATTGAGCAGGCCGCCCGCAGCCCCAACGCGCCTCTGATGGAGTTGTTCGTCCCGGCTGTCGAAGCCCACTGCACACTGGGAGAGATATGTGGTGTCCTCCGGCAGGTGTGGGGGGAATACCGCCCGGTGACCATTACTTAGGTACAGCGTTCCGCCGGAGACGTTTTATGCGCGAGTCAAGTGAGTGGCTTCCCATCCATTGGATCCTGGCCGGCATCATCCTGTTGACGTTGCCGTGCTATTGTTTGGGCGTTGCAATGCTATGGATGCGGCCGGAAACCAGCGAACCGACGGTGCCCCCCACGGCCACGGTCACACCATCCACCACGCCGACCGCGGGCCGAACGGCTCTCTCTCCTACAGAGACGTTGCTCCCTACACCGACGCAATGGTTCCCTCCCACGTATACACCGACACCGGCGACGTCACCGACCGCTACGTCCTCTCCTACAGCGACGCCCACCGGTACCCTGCCGCCCACGAACACACCGACGGCTACCCCCTCTCCCACCTGGACGCCGTCGGCGACGCCTTCGCCGCTACCAACCAACACCCATACTCCCTCTCCGACGCCAGTGCCGACATCTTCACCTACCCCCACCGCCACGCCGGAGGTCGTGACCCCCACCCCCACCCCGACCCCGACGCCTACAGAGGAAGTGATCGAAACGCCACCCCCTACCTTTACGCCGACGTTGACGTCAACGTCAACGTCAACACTCACTACAAGCATCACGACCGCTGTAATGGGACCTGTGCGGTGATTACTTTAATTGACTTGAGCCTGACTGAAACTCGTGGAAGTGCAGGTGATCGGACGCAAAGGGCTGCGGTCGGAGACCTCGCCCAACGGGTGAGGGAGACCCTTCGGTTCGGCAAGGCCTCTGGCCGCAGCCGGGGGCCGCAATGGCCCTCCGCCACTCGAGCCGAATCCGCGATTCGG
>CAZXVB010000185.1:0-6290 GCA_964643875.1 uncultured Anaerolineales bacterium
ACAACGAACAGCCGGAAACGAGCAGGCTGAGGCGTAAGCCAATGCTCCTCCGGCAGCATCGGTGAAGCTCCAGGGGGCATATAATCCCAGAAGCTTTCACCTTCCTCGGCAACTCGAAACACAACGTATGTTTCTGATAGATATGTATAATCACTCCGGTGTTCGGGATGGGGTACTGAGAATAAAGATCCCCCGGGCCAAATCGTAACAGCCATAGAAACCCTCACAGCCAAAGAGAATGAGGTCACCGGCCATTATTGAAGGAGACAGGGACGCTTGTACAGACCGGGGAGAGGTACAAGACGCTTTCGGTGCGGGTTTCGAGATCGCAAACGTGCAACGTAGAATGCAGCCCATCCGGAGTGGGCCTTTCTCCAATTGCCCATTCTTATCCACACGACCTTTCTGTTGTCTATGCCGTATGTGTCTCCCTCCAACTGAGCCACGTAAGGTGATGGACCGATAGTCCCCTCCTGTAGTCAGGTTGTGCAGATACAAATCCCGCATCGGATTGCGAGGATCATCACTGTGCTTGTCCTCCAGATAGATTATCCAGTTTCAATATCCTGAATTCTGTAGGTTCAAGTTTCCTCTATCCTTGTCTCCAGGGCCTTGTTTGTTGCTTCCCATTCTTTACCTGCCACCGAAGCGGCGACTTCTTCCGGCACGCCCTCGTCCACGCAGAGCGCGGCCAGAGCGTAGAGAAAGTCGCCGTCGAGCGCGTTTACCAACTCCCATAGGCGATGGAGACTTGTGCCGCGTTCTCCTGACTCCAGACGGGTGATGAATGAGGCGCTACACCCTGCCTGGGCAGCCAACTGGCGAGTGGACAAGTTCTTTCTTTGGCGTAAGCCTCGTAGGTATTCACCAAGATGTCTTTTCATTTCTGTCTCCCAAGTTTCGATTATAACACGCTGTTGACAAATTGTAAACAAGAAATGTTTGTTGTTCTCCACCCGAAGACGATCCGCCCGCTCGTCGAGCGCGGCATTCCATTGCGATGTGTCAATAGCTTCAATCCCTCTCATACAGGCACGCTCATCGTACCATCTCCCGGTTCTGACCAGCAGCGTATGCCCGCCATCATCTCTAGCGTCGGTTTGAGCCTGATCGCCATTGGCAGTCGGGACGATTCGTGGGCCTTGCCGATGGCGGCCCGCGTCATTCAGCGCCTTGCCGAAACCGGCGTCAAGGTCTTGATGTTTTCTCAATCGTTTTCTGAGCATTGTCTAAATCTGGTGGTCCGGGAACAGGACCAAAGCCATTGTCTGAAAATTCTAAAACAGGAGTTCGAGAGCGAGACGCTTCATCTGGAGTTGAAGGAAAAGGTGGCTACTATTTCCGTGGTGGGCACGCCCGGATGGAACGAGACGGGTATCGTTCCCCACGCCTTTGCTGCGTTGGGACAACACAACACGCGCGTGATCGCTGTGGCCCAGGCGGCCAACGAGCACAGTGTTTCCTTTTGCATCCCAGAGGGGCAGGTTGCCGATACGGTTCGGTTTTTGCATCGAGAGCTGGGTTTGGAATAGGAAAGGCGCTTGACAGGCCCTAAAAACGTGGTAAAATTCAATCGTTGAATTTTGAAATCGGTGTTTGGAAGAGTACTCCCCCCTGAGGCAATATGTCATCAGAAGTCGAACGCGAATTGCGTATCCTCGAAGCCCTGGAGAAGAATCCTGAAATGACCCAGTCCGGTTTGGCGGCCCAACTGGGCGTGGCCGTGGGTAGTGTAAACTGGTACCTCAAACGGCTGATCAAAAAGGGATATGTCAAAGCGACGAAAATGGAACGACGGCGGCTGAAATACTTCGTCACCCCGCAAGGGTTGGCGTTGAAGGCGCATCTCACAAAGGAGTATATGAAAGCCTCGTTGCGAGTCTACCGAGAGTTGCGTCGGGAGGCAAGGGGGGTGCTGGAGGAAGTGACCCGCGCCGGATATAGCGCGGTCGAGGTGGAGGGGGTTGAAGAGGCAATGGAGATATTCCGTCTGACCTGTTTGGAGGAGGGGGTGCGGGTGGAGAGTCCCTCTACCTCCACTCGACTGCCGTTGGTGCGAACGGAAGGGCGTGGGTTTGTGTTGGAGTGGCCGAAAGAGGAAGGGGAGTAAATGGGGGTCAAAATCCACCCGACGGCGGATGTCTCGGAGCGAGCGGAGATCGGCGACGGCACCTCTATCTGGCATCAGGCGCAGGTGCGGGAAGGCGCTCGCATCGGGCGCAATTGCATCATCGGTAAAGGCTCTTACGTGGACGCCGGAGTGACGTTGGGCGATAACGTCAAAGTGCAGAACTACGTTTCCATTTATCACGGCGTCACGTTGGAGGATGGGGTGTTCTGCGGGCCGCATTGCGTGTTCACCAATGATAAACGGCCCCGGGCCATCAACCCCGATGGGTCGCTCAAGGGAGGCGATGATTGGACGGTGAGCAAAACGCTGGTCGGGCGCGGGGCGGCCATCGGCGCAAACGTGGTCATCGTCTGCGGGGTGACGGTGGGAGCTTGGGCGATGATCGGCTCCGGTGCGGTCGTCTCGCGGGATGTGCCCGCCTACGGGCTGGTGTACGGCAATCCGGCCCGGTTGCATGGGTTTGTCTGTCGCTGTGGGGCCAAGTTGACAGAGGATGATACACAGGAAGATGAGGAACATGTCGGGTTGCGATGTCCTGAATGTCGTGCCTGTATTCAGGTGTTGAGATCAGAATGGGAGAAGGTCACGTGATACCTATTGCGAAACCATGGATCGGCGATGCCGAAAAGCAAGCTGTACTGGATGTGTTGGAGTCTGGGATGTTGGTCCAAGGCCCCCGTGTGAAGGCTCTGGAGGAGCGGTTTGCAGAGGTCTGTGGAACCCGATATGCTGTGGCAACGTCATCGGGCACGACGGCGTTGCACGTCGCGCTGTTGGCTCACGGCATTGGCCCTGGGGACGAAGTGATCACGACCTCGTTCACGTTCATCGCCACCGTGAGTTCGATTCTCTTCACCGGGGCGAAACCGGTCTTTGTGGACATCGAGGAGGAGACGTTCAACCTGAACCCGGCGTTGATCGAGGAGGCAATCACGCCCCGCACCCGTGCCATTATACCGGTTCATCTGTACGGCCATCCGTGCGATATGGACGCCATTCTCGACATCGCTCGACGCCGCGATCTGGTGGTCGTCGAGGATGCGGCCCAGGCCATCGGCGCCCGCTACAAGGGGAGGCCGGTGGGTGGGTTCGGTACGGGGTGCTTCAGTCTCTACGCCACCAAGAACGTCATGTCCGGTGAAGGAGGAATGATCACCACCAACGACGAGGAGTTCGCCGATAAATGCCGGATGCTGCGCAGCCACGGCTCGCGGAGGCGGTATTACTACGAATTCCTGGGATATAACTTACGGATGAGCGATTTGCACGCTGCCATCGGCCTGACGCAAATTGGTCGCTTGGACGAGTTCACGGCCCGTCGCCGGGCCAATGCTGCTTACTTCAACGAGCGGATCACCTCTGTGATCATTCCTATCGTTCGAGATGGGTGTGAACACGTCTGGCATCAGTACACTGTACGGGTGACTGATGGCCGTGACCGGGATGCTGCCGTGCGACAATTGAACGAGGCTGGTGTGGGGACGGGCGTGTTCTATCCGGTACCTCTTCATCAGCAGGGTTACATCCGCGAGATCGTCGGCCAGGTGAGCCTGCCGGTGACGGAGCAGATGGCGCGGGAAGTGATCTCGCTGCCGGTGCATCCGCAGTTGACCGAGGCTGACCTGGAGAAGATCGTGGATGAGGTGAATCGGCTGTAGGACGGGAAGGGGCGACGGTGAGGTATACCCGCCTGTTCGACTGGGAGACGATAGCCCGAATCGCCGAACGGCTCAAGCCGGTGTATGGCTCGTTGGCCAGAGGGGACTTATCGCGTCGCAGAGACCTGGGCCTTTTCAGGGTGTGATTGATGAGCATGAGTAAGAGCAAGAGCAAGAACAGGGGAGACGAATCGAGTGGCGATGAGTAACGGTGTATTGAAATCTGCCGTCATCGGTGTAGGGGCGATGGGGCGCAATCACGCGCGGGTCTATCAGGAGATGCCGAATGTCAAATTGGCCGCTGTGGCCGACCTTTCCGAGCGGGCAGTGCAGGAGGCGGCTCGATTGCGCGGCGCACGTCCGTACAGGGATTACCGCGCCTTGTTAGAGGAGGTGCAACCGGACCTGGTGACGGTTGCTGTGCCGACTCAAGCCCATCATCAGGTGGTGTTGGACGCGCTGGAGGCCGGTTGTCACGTGCTGGTGGAAAAGCCGATCGCCGCCACATTGGACGAGGGGCGGGAGATGATCACGCGGGCCGCTGAACTGGGGCGAGTGCTGGCTGTGGGACATATTGAGCGCTACAATCCGGCAGTGATCGAGTTGAAGCGGCAACTGGACGCCGGGGCGCTGGGGAAAATCTTCCAGATTCACGCCCGGCGGCTGGGACCGTTCCCGGCCCGGGTGCGGGACGTGGGGGTAGTGGTGGACCTGGCTCCCCACGACCTGGACATTATGCGCTATCTGACGGGCAAAGAGGTGGTGCGGCTGTACGCCGAGACGGAGCAAGAGATCCACACTGCCCACGAGGACCTGTTCTCCGGTCTGCTCCGTTTCGAGAGCGACATCGTGGGGGTCCTGAACATCAACTGGCTCACGCCGACCAAGATCCGGGAGATCACCATCACCGGGCAGCGGGGGATGTTCCTGGCGAATCTGCTGACGCAAGATTTGTACTTTTATGAGAACGACGCCGCCGGCGGGTTGGACTGGAACAATCTGCGTATCCTGCGCGGGGTAAGCGAAGGGCAAATGATACGCCTGCGATTGCACCGCCGGGAACCGTTGCGGGCGGAACTGGAGGCATTGGTGGCGGTGGCGCAGGGCGAGCAATCTACAATCGTGAGCGGCGAGGACGGCTTGATCGCACTGGAACTTTCACAAGATCTGGTACGATCGGGTCGAGAGCACCGGGCAATCGTCAAGAGGTGAAGGATGGACTGCGATACACTGTTGGAGCGCATAGAGGGACGGATGGCCCGTCTGGTGGTCATCGGATTGGGGTACGTTGGGCTACCGGTGGCGGCCCGCTTCGCCCAGGCGGGGTTCGATGTGACCGGGCTGGATGTGAACGCCGAGAAGGTGGCGACCATCAACCGGGGCGAGTGCCCCATCGAAGGGAAGGAGCCAGGGCTGGTGGAGTTGGTCGCCGAGGTAGTGTCCGCCGGGCGGCTGCGGGCGACGGGCGATTACGCCGCCTGCCGCGAGGCGGATGTGGTGCTCATCGCGGTCGAGACGCCGATAGATAGCGTTCATCAGCCGCGTTACAGTGCCCTGCGCTCCGCTCTGCGCTCACTGGAGCCAAATCTGAAGCCGGGGGCATTGGTGATAATCGAATCCACCATCGCGCCGGGGACGATGGAGCGGTTGGTACGCCCTATCCTGGAGGCGCAGGGGAAACGGGAGAGCGGGCGCGATTTCTATCTGGTGCATTGCCCGGAGCGGGTGATGCCTGGGATGTTGTTGCGCAACCTGGCTCGTATGAGTCGGGTCGTCGGCGGGGATACGCCGGAAGCGGCTCGACTGGCCCAGGCCTTCTACCGTCACGTCGTCGAGGCGGACTTGGATGTGGCTGATTGCGTGACGGCGGAGTTGGTCAAGACGGGGGAGAACGCTTATCGGGATGTGCAGATCGCGTTTGCCAATGAGTTGGCGTTGATTTGTGAGCGCGTTGGGGCGGACGTGTGGAAGGTGCGGAAACTGGTGAACAAAAGCCCAGGGCGGAATGTGCTCTTTCCCGGCGCAGGGGTGGGGGGGCATTGTATTCCCAAGGACCCCTGGCTGCTGGCATACGGAGCCAGCGATATGGTGCAGGCGCGGTTGATCCCCGCCGCGCGGGCGGTTAATGACTTCATGCCGCTCCATATGGCCGAGCTGACCGTAGATGCGCTGGAAGAGGCGGGGCTGGAGATTGAAGGGGCGTGGGTGGCGGTGCTGGGGTACGCTTACCTGGAGAACTCGGACGATACGCGCAATTCACCCAGTGAGATTCTGGTCAACCGCCTGGAGGAGCTGGGGGCTCAGGTGCGCATTCACGACCCCTGGGTGCGGGAGTACCAGGGTGACTTGACGGAGGTGGTGCGTGATTGCGACGCCGTTGTGGTGATGGTGGCGCACGATGCGTACCGTGAATTGGGCCTGGCCGGGCTGCGGGAGTTAGTCGCTCATCCGGTGCTGGTGGATGGGCGGAATGTATTCCCGCCGGAGCAGGTGCAGGCGAC
>CAZXVB010000186.1:0-6274 GCA_964643875.1 uncultured Anaerolineales bacterium
TTTATCGTCAAGGGGAAGTTACGATCTACTACCGACCGTGACAAGACGGTAGGGGCCACCCTCGCGGTTGTACTGCTGACGGTGGCCCCTACATTTTGAGAAGATACGGCAATAGTAATCGCAATGATGAAACCTAAAGAAGAGAAGAGTTCTCAGTATGCAGGTGTGGCGGCACGGGGTGTCACTGTCGAAATGGCATTGTGGATTGCCCTCGTAGTGCTCGCTCTGGCCTTGCGGTGGTTCCATCTGGGCACGGCTCCGTTGAGCGCGGCAGAGGCTCGTGAGGCGATGCTGGCATGGCGGGCTGTCATCGAAGGGGAGATGCCACTTCTCAGTGATTACTCCCCGTTTCTTCTGTCTGCCAATGCATTTTTGTTTGCCCTACTGGGATCCGGAGACGCGGTGGCCCGGTTTTGGCCGCTGCTCTTCGGTGTTGGCCTGGTGCTGACCCCGGTGCTCTTTCGTCGGCAGGGACAGGTCGGGAGAGGGGTGGCCTTGCTGGCCGGTCTGTTCCTGGCGATTTCTCCTACTGCACTGGTCGCTTCTCGCCGGCTGGATGGCGGGACGGCGGCGGCCTGTGGGGTAATGATCCTTCTGGGGGGGCTGTGGCGCTTCCGGCATACAGAGCAGCGTCGAGATTTGCTGTGGGCCGCTGGCGGGCTGGCGCTGGCGATCACCAGCGGGGCGATGACATACACCTTGTTGCTCTCCCTGGCATTGGCGGGCATCCTGGCCTTGTTGCTGTTCCATTCGTCGTCGTTGGCGACCTATGGCCGTTTCCTGACGCAGGTACGGGCTTCTTTCTCTCGCCTATCCCATCTGTTTGCCTCGCGGAGGGCGGACTTGGGGATAGCCATTGGCGTCTTCGCTGTCGTTGCGGTGGGGCTGGCGACCGGCTTGTGGTGGAACCCGGTCGGTGTGGGGGCAATTGGGGGCCTCTGGGCGCAATGGCTGGCCGCCTTTTCCCTGGGTGGTAAGACGGCGGCGGGCGTTCCTGTGTCGCCGTTGACGTTGTTGCTGCTCTACGAACCGCTGGCGCTCTGCCTGGCCGTCGCCGGGTTCGTCTGGGCATTGCGGTGGGGCTATCGCTGGGCTTCCCTGATGGGGCTGTGGGCCGCGACGTTACTGGTGGTGTTAGCAGTTTTTCCGGCACGTATCCAGTTGGATATTTCCGCGCTGATGTTGCCTCTCGCCTGGCTGGCCGCTATTGCTGCCGACCGCTTCGTCCACCACATCCGCGAACGGGCCGATTGGTTGAACGAGGGGCTGTACCTGCCTATCGTAGTCGTCTTGTGGGGGCACTTATACCTGCTGCTGGCCAACTATGCCCGCAATGGGTATCCCTTGGATTTGTTGTTGGCCGTGATGACTTTCATCCTGCAAGGGGTGTTGGTGTTGGTATTTGCCCTGTTGGTTGATCCGATGGCTGCCCGGCGGGTGTTCGCCCTGGGGACGCTGGTTGCCCTGGCGACCTGGACCCTGGCGACCGGGTGGCAAGCGGCATACGTTCGTTACTCCGATCCCCACGAGCCGCTGCACGCCAATCCCACCGCGCCGGAGGTTCGGGACCTGCGTCAGTCCCTGCGTGACCTGGCCTGGCGTCGGACGGGGTTCCCCACCACATTACCGTTCGTTGTGGAAACTCCACCCGATTCGGTGCTGACGTGGTATACTCGCGACTTCAGCGTTGCCCAGCGGGTGGACGCCTTGCCGACTGATGCGGTTGTGCTCCCGCCCGTCCTGGTTACTGAGCGAAAGGAGTTGGCTTTGAGCGGATTCCCCGACGCAGGCGAGGGAGCGGATGCCGGGCAGTATGTTGGGCAGGCGTTCGTCGTGCACCGGGTGTGGGATCCGACCGCTGCCCGGTGCGTGTGGGGGGCGTGGCCTCCCCAGTGTCAGGACTTGGTTCGTTGGTGGCTGTTCCGACAGACGACGTCGTTTGATACGGATGTTGTCGTGACCCGGTGGGCTGTCTTGTGGTTGGTAAAGGAATCATAGGATGGAAAAGATGAAGCAAACGATATGGGATAGACCGTTGCAAGCGGTCTTTCGGTTGGATATCGAAAGAACGCTTTACATTATTTTGATCGTCCTGGCACTGGTCACCCGTCTGTGGGGACTGGGGGATCGGGTCCAGAGCCACGACGAGAGCATCCATACCAAGTACTCGTGGAACCTGTACGTCGGTCACGGGTTTCAACATCAGCCGCTGATGCATGGGCCGTTCTTGTTTCATGCCACGGCGCTTTCCTATTTTCTCTTTGGGGACAATGACTTCGCTGCGCGGGTGCCGGTCGCTCTGATGGGGGTCGCCCTGGTGGCTTTCCCCTTCCTGCTGCGTCGTTGGCTGGGGCGCACCGGCGCGCTGGTTACGGCGTTCTTTTTGCTCATTTCCCCTTCCATTGCCTACTATTCCCGGTACATTCGGCACGATATCCCGGTGGCCCTGTGGGCAATGATTACTGTCTGGGCCATCCTTTCCTATCTGTACGACGGCCGCGAGCGTTGGCTATATGTGATGGCAGCCAGCGTATCTCTGGCGTTTGCCACGAAGGAAGTGGCCTTTATCTACCACGCCATCTTCGGTTTCTTCCTGATTGGATGGTTCGCCGTGGAGGCGATACGCTCTCCAAGGTTTGCCGAACGGGAAGGGCTTAGAACGATGATCGCGGCAGCGATGGGGATCGCGAGTTTGGGCCTGTTCATACTGGCGGTTGGTATGCTGATCAAGCCGGAGGAGCAGGTGCTGGCATGGTGGGCGTTCGCCGGCGGTATGGCGGCCGTACTGGCAGGGGTGAGCGCCGTCGGGCTGCTGCTGATCGCCATCTGGCCGGAGCGGGAGCGCTACCGCTCGTTCGACCTGATCGTTTTACTGGGAACTCTCTGCCTGCCGTTCCTTTCGCCGTTGGCGATCCACATTGGCAGCTGGGACCCCCTCGATTACGGGACACCGACCATCTATTACTCCGCAGCCGTCACCCTGCTGTTTGTGCTGCTCTCGGCGGCCATCGGGCTATGGTGGAACTGGCGGCGGTGGGGTGTGGCCGCGATGATCCACTATGCGATCTTTGTCGTTCTATTTACGACGGTGTTTACCAACGGGACCGGTATCGCCAGCGGGTTTGTCGGCTCCCTGGGCTATTGGCTGGCCCAGCAGGAAGTCGAGCGGGGAAGCCAGCCGGAGTACTACTATGTCGTGATGGTGCTGTTCTACGAATATCTGCCTTTGCTGTTGACTCTGGCCTCGATGGCCGGCCTGGCGTGGCGCTCTTTGAGTCGCGGGGGGCGCAAGCGCATCCCGTCGCCCGCGGGCCAGGCGGATGTCCGCTCATCATCTTCTCCCTTCATACCCTTCCTGCTGTGGTGGATTGTGACATCCTGGGTGGGGTACTCCCTGGCCGGTGAACGTATGCCCTGGCTGACGGTCCACATTGCCCTACCAATGATCCTGCTGGCCGGGTGGGGGAGTGGGCAGTTCGTCAAGCGGATTGGTTGGCATCTGCTCCGCAAACGGTGCGCATGGCTGGTGGCGTTCATCGTTTTGCCCCTGTTGGTGGCCGGCGTGGCCCTGGTTCAGACGGTCCTGGAAGGGCCATTCCAGGGGAACGCACTTCCTCAGTTAACAGTCACCGGCCGTTTCCTGGGGGCCTTGCTGGGTGTGATAGGGTTCGGTGGGGCACTGACCTACATCGTGGTACGTAGTGGTCGGGTCGCCTGGGGGAGCATCGCTCGACTGGCGGTACTTGTGCTGTTGCTCATTCCGATCCTTGTCACCGTCCGCACCGCTTGGCGCTTCTGCTACGTCACCTACGATTACCCCACCGAGTTCCTGGTCTACGCCCACGCTGCCCCGGCCGTCAACGAGACGATGCAACAGATCGAGGAAATCTCCCGCCGGGCGTTTGGCGGGGAGCGGATCATCAAAGTGGCCTATGGCTCCGATGGTTCTACTCTGTGGTATTGGCAACTCCGCAATTACCCTAATGCCGTCTTTTACGGCGAACACCCCTCTCGGGATCAGATGGATGCACCCGTGGTGATTGCCGGCCGCGACCAGTGGGCGGTGGTGGGTCCGTATTTGGAACGAGATTACACGTACAACACTTACACGTACCTGTGGTGGCCGATGGAGGATTATCGAGAACTGACGTGGGACCGGATCGGCAAGATGATCACCGATCCTCAGGTGCGGGCTGCGATGTGGGACATCTGGTACGACCGGGATTACCGCCGGTACGATCAACTGACTGGAAAGTCACACACGCTGGACCAGTGGCCCCTTCGCAGCGATTACCGTCTCTACATTCGGCGGGACGTGCTGTCTCGTATCTGGGGATTGAGCGTCGTGGAGCCGGTAGAGGAGTTGGGGCCGACAGACCCGTATGCAGGTCGGTGGCAGGATTTGGCCGCACGGCTCGTCTTTGGCACGGAAGGCGGAGCGGCTGGCGAGTTCCTGCGTCCCAACGGGATCAAGATCGGGGCGGATGGCTTTCTGTACGTGGCCGACACCGGTAACCACCGTATTCAAAAGTTCACCCCCGATGGTCAATTCGTCGAATCCTGGGGACAGTATAGCTCGGTGGAATTGGAGGGCGGCGTTCCCCTGGGGTTCAACGAGCCGTGGGATGTCGCCGTGGCCTCCGACGGGAGCATCTACGTGGCGGATACATGGAACCATCGCATCCAGCGACGAGCGCCGGATGGCACAGTCACGGCCTGGGGGTTGTTCGGGCAATATACGTCTGCGGATGGTGCTGTGGGGGAGAGCGCATTCTACGGGCCGCGCGGCATCGCTCTTTCTTCGGATGGGCGGGTCTACGTAGCGGATACCGGCAATAAGCGTATCCAGGTCTTCGATTCCCAGGGCCGGTTTGCCTTCCAGTGGGGTGGGGGGGGCGTACTGGAGGGATATCTGGACGAACCGGTGGGGATCGCTGTGGGGCCGGACGGCAACGTCTACGTGGCCGATACGTGGAACCGACGGGTGCAGGTCTTCACATCCGATGGGGTCTATCTGCGCCAATGGTCCATCGCCGGTTGGGATACCGGTTTGGGGGATGAAAAGCCCTTCCTGGCCGTGGACCGAGGGGGAAACGTCTATGTGACCGACCCTGGGCATTACCGGGTACTCGTCTTCGACGGGGTGGGGAATTACTTGCTGTCGTTCGGACAATACGGGTTTGATGAACGGTCGTTCGTCTTCCCGACGGGCATCGCCGTGAGCGACGATGGCACGGTCTATGTGGCGGACAGCCACGGCCACCGGGTGCTGGTCTTCGACTCCCTCGGTCTGTTCGATCCGCTGGCGGAGTAACCCACGTGCGACGCGCCTCAGCGGTGCGTCGCACGTAACCGGCGGCTATTCCGCCGGTATCACCTCTTCCAGTCGCACCGTCTGGGTGGGATACGGCAGGTCAATCTCGTATTCCTCGGCGGTCTCCTTGATCGCACGCACCACCTCGGAGTGAACCTCTAACAGGCTGTGCGTTTCCTGGTTTACCCAGAAGCGGGCAACCAGCGTGAGTGCTGAGTCCCCTAGTTCCTCCGCCAGCACGGTGGGTGCCGGATCCGGCAACACCCCGTCTGCACTTTGGATCGCTGCCAGGAATATGCGGGTAGCTCGCTCTACATCCTCATCATATCCCAACCCGATGTGGACGGTGCGCCGGCGAAGAGGAAGCGCAGAGTAATTGGTGATCGTGCCTGTAAAAACATCCATATTGGGGATGATCACCATTTCGCCATCCCAGGTTTTGAGTACCGTGTCGCGGATGGTGACCTCTAGCACGGTACCGGCCAATCCGGCCACTTCCACAGCGTCGCCGATGCCGAACGGTTGCCGGATCAGTAGTAGGATGCCGGCGACGAAATTGCGGGCGATATCCTGTAGGGCAAACCCGATGGTGATGCCGGCGATGCCCAATCCGGCGATCAGGCTGGTCACATCGAAGTTGACTTGTTCCAATGCGACGATAACACCCACGATGACCACCGTCCAACGAGTCAACTCGGAGAGCAGTTGGAGCGTCTCTGGATCTCGCGTCTTGGCTTGGGTGACCCGGCGCACCCATCGAGCGGCTACCCCAGAAAGAACGATGGCCCCTATGAAGGTGACTATCGCCGTGATGAGGTGGGGGATAAAACGCAGCATATCCTGTAGAAGTTCCTGGAACGTATCATTCAAACCCATTTCCCCTCCTTTCGAATATCTACCCAGGCCTCACTACCCGACATTTTGACCCTCCCGCAGGTTCGGAAGCGGTTTGGGGGCATT
>CAZXVB010000187.1:0-6207 GCA_964643875.1 uncultured Anaerolineales bacterium
AACTACTCAGGCTACTTCTGTTAGCGATTGAAATCGCCTTTGGAGGGCTGGCAGCCAAGCGTCCACCTACGTGGACGCGCCTGTCCACGCAGGTAGACAGCCAGCTTTGGCTCCTCAGGCGCGGTTTCAACCGTCAGCCTGAGGAGTAACGAAAATCCGTGTTTTTCTGCGTTAATCTGCGTCCCCGAAAAAGCGTGTCGGGTAATGAATCCCTCGAATCCGTGTAGAGCCAAAGAATCTTGATCTCCTCGCGATTCTTGGCCTGCACCACGTGGATAATTCTCATCTTGCCATGCAATCTTCGTCAGCCGGAGACGCGCGGAGCACCTGACAGACGGGACAGATCGACGTACCCCGCTGTGCCACTCGTAGACGGGTAATCTCTGCGCCGCAACGGGGACACGCCTGTCCCGCCCGCCCATAGACCGCCAGGGATTCCCCATGTGCGCCGGGCCGCCCATCCAACTGGCGATAGGTCGCGTCGGGTAATGTCGTTCCACCATGGGCAATCGCGGTCCGAAGCACGGCGCGGATGGCTTCGTGAAGCCGTGCCGTCTCGTCGAGAGTCAACGTATTCGCCGGTTGCAATGGGTGGATGCCGGCCTGCCACAGGGCCTCATCGGTGTAGATGTTCCCCAACCCGGCCAGGAAATGCTGATCGAGCAGGAGTGGCTTGATCCGTCGCCGACGACCGGCCAACAGTACGCCTAACTGTTCGACGGTGAAATTCTCTGCCAGCGGCTCCAGACCCAACGTGCCCAGTACGGAGTGAGGATCCGACGTCAACACCAGCCGTCCGAACTTGCGTTGATCCTGGAAGATTAGCCGCTTTCCATCGTCCAGTGTAAAAAACACACGGGTATGTCTCGGTAGAGATGTCTCTGGATCGGACAGGGTCATCAGTTGGCCGGTCATCCGCAGATGGATCAACAATGTATCCTCATTATCCAGTGCAATGACGATCCATTTGCCCCGTCGTCCGATTTTGGTCACGCTGCGTCCCGCTATCTGCCGAGCGAAGGCCGCCCCATCTGGAGGAACTACACTCCGTTCCCAATAGACGTCTGCTGCGCGTATCGTCCGCCCGGTTAAAGCGGGGCGCAACTCACGCGTTATCGTTTCTACCTCGGGTAACTCAGGCATAGGAGGAGCCTTTCATGCTTCGATGGTATAGCCGATGCCGCGGACAGTGCGGATGATTTCCGCCTGACTATCAATCTGGCGGGCTTTCTTGCGAATGCGATAGATGTGCTGGCGCACTATTTCACTGGCCTCGATCCGTTCGCTTTCGAATCCCCCCACATGCTGAACGATTTCCTGGGGTGAGACAATCCGGGGAGCCTCTTGTATCAAGAAGGCCAATAGGTCGAACTCCATTGGGGTTAGGTCCAGGATATGTTTCTCGAAGGTGACCACGTGCCGCAGCAAGTCCAGGACCAGCTTACCATATTGGATGAACCGGGTGGACTTTCCCGCATCCCTGGTTGGGGTATCTGGTGTTGCCAATGGTGATTTGGGCGAAGTTTCTAACAATGTGCTGCGGATCTCTGCCAAATTGTTTGCCATCTCCTCCAGTTGTTGCAGTAAAGTAGCTTGTTGTTGCACTGTTTGGCGGTTCTGTAGTCCGCGTTGGATGCTTTCTCGCAATTGGGCCGGTGCACAGGGTTTGAACAAATAGTCGTGTGCCCCCTGTCGTACAGCCTCCACGGCAGTCTCCAGCGAGGCATGGGCCGTGAGCACAATGGTAACGGTGGCCGGCCATCGTTGTCTGAGAGCCTTCAGTACCTCGATCCCGCCGATGCCCTTCATCTTGAGATCAATCAGGGCAATGTCGAATTCCTGGTCAGCGATCAATGCCAGTGCGGCCTCCCCGCTTTCTGCTGTGGTAACCTGATACCCGTCGCTGGTCAGGATTTCTTGCAAAGAGGCGCGGATATTGGGTTCGTCGTCTACTACCAGCACATGGATCGTATGATTCATTTTGTGGTTTCTCCATAATTGTATTGGTCCGTATGTGTTGGGAGGTAGATGGTGAAAGTTGTTCCTAATCCAACGTGACTCTCGACGTTGATTTGACCGTGGTGGGATTGGATAATATTGTAGCTGATGGAAAGCCCCAAACCGGTTCCGCTTTCCTTGGTGGTGAAAAATGGCTCGAAGAGGTGCGAAAGCGCATCGGCCGGGATGCCTTGGCCGGTGTCGCTGAATTCAATGCGAACAACCTCTTGAACTCCTCGCTGGGAGTCCAACTGGAGATGCTCTACACCGGTCGAAATGACCAATATACCGCCATCGGGCATCGCCTCCATCGCGTTCAATACCAGGTTCAGGAAGACTTGTTTGAGGTGGTCCGGATTGGCTGGGATGGACGGCAAGTCGGCGTCCCAATACTGTTTCACGGTGACATGGTTGTGTTGTAGCTGCTTGTGGGTGAGCTCGAGCACACTTTCCAGGAGGGCATGGATGTCGGTCATTCGCCACCCTTCCCGTGCCGGGCGATAGAAATCGCGCATGCGACGGATGATGGCCGAAATACGTTCGATCTCCTGACTGACTGTATCCAGGTATCGCGTGATCTGTGCCCAACCCCGCGCTTCCTCCTTTTCCCCACTCTCGTCACGTTCGCTTTTGCCTATCGAATCCAGTTTTTCCTGCGCCAGGGTCAGATAGGTCTGAATGGCCTGAAGTGGATTGTTGATCTCGTGGGCAACAGAGGCAATCAGGCGACCGAGGGCGGAGATTTTCTCGGCGTGAATGAGTTGTACTTGTGCTGCTTCCCACTCACGGAGCAGGATCTTCAACTCGTCGTACAGGCCGGCATTTTCTAGAGCAATGGCCACAATCGAAGCTATAGATTGGAGAAAACGCAGTTCTTCTGGGCCATAAGTGTCTGGCTCTGTGCTGATGACCTCCAGGACGCCGGTGATTTGCTCTCGCGTCACCAACGGAACGGCGATCACTGTACGGGCATCCGATTCGAGCGATGTGCGTAATTCGGGTGGAAATTGTGGCGTCTGGTGCAGGTCGGGGATCAGCACCGACTGTCGTTGTCGAGCGATCCATCCCACGATACTTTTCTCGTCGGGCGTGCATTCGCTGAGTGGTACAGGTTCCCCCTCGATGAGCATATAGGTTAAGCGAAGTCCATTGGTGAGGGGATCGGTTTGAAAGATGGCAATGCGGTCCGCTCGCAGGAGATGGTAAATTTGGCTCAAGGATGCATGCAATAGCTTTTGGATGTCGAGGGTTGCCGTGAGCGTCAGCCCGGTTTCGTACAATAGCGCCAGTTCGTTGGCATGGGCACGCATCTGAGAGTAGAGACGGGCGTTTTCCATCGCTGCAGCCGCGATGGAAGAGACCGATTCGACGAGGCTGAGGTCTGCCTCGGTGAAGCGCCCACTGCGTTTATTGAGCAACTGAATGACCCCAATGGTCTTTTTTCGTTGTTTGAGGGGCACACAACATACTGAGTGCACTTCGATATCAGGAAGAGCCTCAGGAAGGACGTTCAAACACATATCCGGGTTTTCGGAAGATGAGACGAGGCTTTCACAGACCGGCTGGCCGTTCTGGACCACCCGGCCGGCGATCCCCTCGTCCAGTCGGATTTGGTATCCTTGCATTGAGCGGAGCGTGTCCGGCAAAGCCAGCACAACGGTCAATTTCTCAGCTTGCGGATCGACAATCCAAATCATGCTGGCCTCTGCATCTACCGCTTCGCACGTCAATGCCAGAATCTGTTGGAGCACAACGTCCAGCTCCAGTGAAGAAACGGCGGCTGCATTGACGCGGTTCAACACTTCCAATCGGTTGGCATGTTGTTGACTGAGCTGGTACAGGTGGGCGTTCTGGATGGCTTGGCCGATCCGGCCGATAGCGGTTTCTGTCAATGCCCGGTCCTCTTCTGTGAATGGGCGAGCAGTGGGACGACCGGTCAGTACCAGTAAGGCCCACAGCACATCCTCTTTTCGGATTGGGGCGACGATCCCGCGCAGGCATGTCGCATTGTCCGGTTCCGTGAAGGGAGGGGGGGCGGCAAATGAGACAATGGCGCACTGTGACGGTATTTGAGGCAGAAACGTTTTCCAACAGGATTCCCCGGATAGCGACGTCTCCGGTGTTTCGAGCCTCCCTTGTTGCAGGGTAAATAGGCGCTCTGTAGGGCCAGGGCCAGGGCCGGAGTCCTGAGGAAATACACACATCATCCCTTGAGGGGCGTCCAGGAAGTCGGCGATGTGTTTCAGCGCGATCTCTACGATCCGATCGGGGTCCAGCGTGGCGCTCAACGCGTGGTCCAATTCGTTGAGCCAGGTGAGATGGGCAATGGTGCGTATAGCCTTTTCGACACGCTTGCGCTCCGTGATGTCCCGGACGGTGAGTTGGACAGTGCGCTCGCCGTGCCAGGAGAACGGCCCCAGGCTGATTTCCACCGGGAGTGATGACCCGTCGGGGCGTTTCAATTCGAATTCAAATGGTCCGGGTTGAGGGATGCTTTCGATGGTTTGCTGAAGGAGCTGGCGAAGTGTCTCCGCCTGGTTGGGAGGTAGGAAATTGGCGATGTTCTGTGTGTGCACGTTTTCTGGGGATGTGGTAAGCATCTGGCAGGCTGTGGTGTTGGCGAATTGAATTTGACCGCTTGTGTTGGTCAGCAAAATGCCATCGGGAGATGTTTCCACCAGGTGCTCGAACCTGGCCCGTTCCATCAGCAGCCGATAGCGGTTGAGGCGCATGATGGTCTTAACGCGCGCCCGTAGCTCGGTAAGGTTGATGGGTTTTGTGATGAAATCATCGGCGCCAGCCGCGATGCCGCGCAGGCGAGATTCCTGATCGGACAGGGCGGTGATGAAAAGGACCGGCACCTCGGCCATCACCGGGTCTTCCCTTATGCGCCGACAGGTTTCGAAGCCGTTCAACTGGGGCATCATTACATCCATCAAGATCAGGTCGGGGGTATGCGCGCGGGCCTGTTCCAGGGCTTCCAGGCCATTTGGGGCTTCCAGCAGATGGTATCCCTCTCGATGGAGCATCGCCTTGATCAATTTGCGGGTACTTTCGTCATCATCTACGATCAGGACGGTACCGGGTATCTGTTCGTTCATTGGGTATACATCACGGTAATGACACTGAGGCCCCACAAGGCAAGTGTGATTTGTAATGGGCGGTCGGAAAGCACGATCTCTTCCGGCGCGCCACCGATGCCCTGCACGTGGATCAGGTACAGATAGCGGAAGATGCCGTACAAAACGAAGGGAATCGTGGCCATCATTGCATGGTTAGCGGGCAGGTTGGGCGCGGAAAAAGTGTAGAAGGCGTATGAGACCAGTGTGGCGGACGTGACAATGCTGATAGCATTATCCAGCAGCGCCAGGTTGTACTCCTCCAAGCTCTGCCGGTGGGTATTGGCATTCTCCTTCAAGAGTATCAGCTCGTGGCGACGTTTGCCAAAACCGATCAAGAGTGCCAAGAGCGTCATGCAGATGTAAAGCCATGGGGAGAACCGTTCTGCATCTACGAGGGGAACGCCGGCCGCTACCCGCAGTAGAAATCCGGCGGCAATCAGCATCACGTCCACAATGACGATATTTTTCAACCAGAAAGAGTAGGCGATCTGGATCGCCAGGTAGAGGGTGAGCAAACTACCAAAGATGGGATGGAGCCAGAACCCCAGTGGTAGCACGATCAAGGGAATGAACACAGCGGCCAATGTGGCAGTCTTTGGTTTGAGTTGACCGCTGGGGAGTGGACGATGCCGCTTTTTGGGATGTTGGCGGTCCTTCTCGATGTCTACCAGGTCGTTGATGAGGTAGACGGTTCCCGATATCATACACAACAACGCGAAGCCGATGACAGTGGGTACGAGGTACTGTGCTTGGAACAACTTGACGTCGAATACCAGGGGGGCGAAGATGAAGATGTTCTTCGTCCATTGCCTGGGACGCATCGTTTTGAGTAATCCGATGAATGCGTGCACGTAACCTCCTCGAGCATACGACGATTTGACCAGTTTCGTACTGGATGATTCATTACCCGACACGCTTTTTCTGGGACGCAGATTAACGCAGAAAAACACAGATTTTCTTGGGTTTTCGGCGCGAAGCGATACGAATCCGGTCAAATCAGCGTCAATCTGCGGTGAATCTGCGTCATCTGCATTCAGATGTCGGGTAGTGAAACTGGGTGAGAAGATGATACCAGAAGTCCCGATTT
>CAZXVB010000188.1:0-6180 GCA_964643875.1 uncultured Anaerolineales bacterium
CGGAGTTGGTGCCGGTGAGGGTGACGGTGTAGGTGCCGGGGTTGGCGAAGGCGTGGGAGATGGTCTGGCCGGTTCCGGTGATGCCGTCGCCGAAGTTCCAGGAGTAGACGACGTTGGAGCCGGCGGAGACGGAGCCGGTGAAGGCGACGGAGGAGTTGATCTGGACGGGGTTGCCTCCGGTATCGTCGGCGATGGTCAGCCCGGCGATAGGCTCGTCGGGAATGTTGGTGGTGTCCACGGCGCTGCTGGAGTTGGCCGGCGCTCTGTTGGATGTCGCGGTGATGGTGGTTCTGTTGGTGACGCCGTCGCCGGCGTTGGCCGGGACGGTCAGCACGAGGAGCAAGTCGTACTCCTGGCCGGGTTGGACCACCCCTGTCGTCGTCGTGATGATCGGGTCGTCGGGGTCGCGCACGCCGTCGCCGTCCTGGTCGTGATAAAGGGTGGTGGTCGCGGATACCCACAGCGAATGGCTATAGGTGATCGTGAATGTGTCGGAGACGTTGCCCGTGTTGATGATGTCGTGGGTGTAAGTGATCGTTTCGCCCGCGGCGCTCTCGGTCTGGTGGTCTGGTCCGATGGTGACGCCGGCCGAGGCGACTGTCACTTTGCTCTCACCGCTCGTCGCCGAGTCGAGGCTGTTGCTGATCGTGGCCGTGTTGACGATGTTGTCGCCTGGCGTCGCGCCGGATGGGACCGTCACGACGAAGGTGGCTTGCAGGTCTCTGGCTCCGGCCACGACCGTTCCCACGTTCCAGACGAGGTCGGGAGCGGAACTGTCGTCCGCGCCGGCGCCGGTGATGCTGCTCGGCACGTAGGTGACGCTGACCGGAACGGTGTCGGTGATCGTGACGCCGGTAGCGTTGGCGCTGCCGTTGTTGCCGTAGGTGATGGTATAAGTGATGGTGTCGCCGGGGAATGCGTAGGACGAGCTGGTCACTTTTTTGATCACGAGGTCTATCGTCTTGATGTCCACGATGTTGGAGTGGATCAAGCTGCCGCCGGTGCTGGTGATAGTGGCGAAGTTGGACAGGGTGGTGTCGCCCGGCAGTTGTTGCGGCAGTTGGACGTGGAAGCCGGCTGTGCCGGTCGCGCCTGGAGAGAGTGTAGCACGCGACCAGCGCAGGTCGGTGACCTGGGTTGGGTCGGTGGGGACTGTCGTAGTCCAGGTGGCGCGATGGTCTATGGAGTATTCGATGGTCAGGCCCGCGCCGGTGACGGTGCCGGAGACGTATGTGGCCGGCTCCGGGATGGTGTCGTAGATGTAGATGTCGTTCTCGGTGACAGCGCCGTGATTGGCGTAGTTCAGTGTATACTCGATGACGTCGCCGGCCACGGCTACGGTCTGATCCGTTGCTTTCTCGATGGTGAGGTCGCTGATGGGGGTGGCGACTATGGCGGTGCTCTGAGGGTTGGCGCCGTCCCGGTCGAAAGTGGCCTGGTTGAGTATGATGGTGCCGTCGGGCAGGCTGGAGTCGATTTGCACGCTGAATCTGATGGCGCCCGATTCTCCCGTCGCCACCGTGCCGGAGGTCACGCCGGGCCTGACGGTGATGACGCCCGCGTTGTAGACGCCCGCGTCGTCGCCGGCGTCGTCAGTGAGGGAGACCCAGCCGCTGCCGGTGTCGATCTCCATACTGCCCGTCCTGTAGGTAGTGGATGTCGGGATCGTGTCGGAGATCAGGACGCCTGTGGCCGCTGCTCCGCCGTTGTTGGCGTACTGGATCGTGTAGGTGATCACTTCGCCCTCGCTGGCGTTGCCCGGCCCGGACTTGGTCACTTCCAGGTCCGGGGCCAGTACTGTGACCCTGGCGACGTTGCTGTTGACCAACCCGGTTTGCTCGCTGTTGATCCGGCCCAGGTTTTCGATCACTGTGCCGTCGGGTGTGTCATCGTCCACCGTCACGGTAAATGTCACCGTGCCCGTCTTCGACGGTCCCACGTCGGGGATGGTCCAACTGATGGTGTTGGTGGCGCTGATGTAGACGCCTCCGCTGGAGGCGTTGGAGAAAGTGACGTCTCCCGGAAGGGTGTCGTTGATGTAGGTGTTGGTTGTGGTGACGCCGCCGCTGTTTCGGTAGGTGAGGGTGTAGGCGATGGTCGCGCCGATTTCGGCTGTTGACCGGTCGGCCTCTTTTTCCAGGCTGAGCGCGCTGATGTAGACCACGGCGGTGTCGGTCGCGTTGAAGGTGCGGCTTCTGTATTGGCCGACCACCTGACCCTGGTTCTGGTTGACGGCCGCCGCGTCGTAGATTTCCACGTCGTCAATGTAGAGCCGGTCGCCGTTACCTTTGCTTTCTGCCGGGCTACTGAATCGGATGGTGGTGGTCGTGGCGGCATAGGGGGAGAGGTCGATTTCCTCTTGTACCCAGATGTCCTCTTGCGAGCCGTCGGTCCAGCTCAGCACGCCGGTGTGCCACGCGCTGCCGTCATAAATGTCCAGGTAGAAATGTTCGTTGTTGTTGTCCAGGGAGTAAGCGTTGCGTTTGAAGCGCAACATCGGGCGGGCGAATCCGCTCAGGTTGGCCGATCTCTCTATGGAGACGTTGTCATCGCGCAGGCGCAATTGCCAATTGCCGGCGTAGGGGTCTACATCACCGTCTGGCCCAATGATCTGTAAGTCGCCTCCGCTGGCGCTGCCGTCGTCCGATTCGCTCCAGGGGCCGGTCCAGTTGTTGGTTCCTCCATTGTACACCTGACCGTCCTCGAAATCGTCCGACCGGGTAGCTCCCACGCTGCCGCCGGTCTGAATCCGGGCGTCGAATTCCAGTCGCAGGGTCTGGTTGGTGTACAGTTCATGTGACAGGTTCCAGAACAGGGTTCTGCCGTTGATGGTGGGTTCGGGGTAGCCTTTGCTGCCGTCGGGGTAGGTGACGATGGTGCTGCCGGCCACGTATGTCCAACTGATGGGCAAGGTGTCCGTGATGTCCACGTTGGTCACAGGGGAGGGGCCGTGGGTCTCGACTTCCAGGACGAAAGTGGTCGTCCCGCCTTCCACGGGCAGCACCTGGGGGTCTGCGGTTTTCTTTAGGCTCAGGACAGGTTCCAGCCAGCCCTGGTACAGGGGGAGTGTGGTCAGGCCCAGGTCCAGGTAAGGAGTGCCGGGGCCGGCGGTGGCCGGGTCCTGCCCCCAGGCGACGGCAAATTCGCCTGTGGCCCAGATGTGCATACCGGTGTTGTCGTTATCGGGGTCGAAGATGCGCCTTTGCTCCAGGGCGTCGAGCGAAAAGGTGAGGTCCACGCTGCCGTCAACGGGGCCGTAGTCCACGTAGAAGGTGGTGGCGTCGGCCAGGGGCGTCACCCACACCGGCGAGCCGTTTTCTCCGGGGGGGGTGTTGGCCGAACCGGGCGCCCAGGAGATGTAGTAATCCTGGGTCAGGTACTTGACCG
Organism: uncultured Anaerolineales bacterium; assembly: GCA_964643875.1. Lineage (GTDB taxonomy): Bacteria > Chloroflexota > Anaerolineae > B4-G1 > B4-G1 > CAZXVB01. The sequence goes on from CAZXVB010000188.1 coordinate 3,388, forward strand.
GGATGGCAGACAAGCCCCAGTCGTAGGGTATGTTCGATGTGTCGGCGGCGATGACCACACCGAAGGGATCGTCCGAGGTCAATCTGACGGCTGAATTGACGGGCACGTAGCGGTTCATCGTCGTCGGTTGGCTGTACGCCACCGTGCTGCTGATGGCATTGGCCGTGATCGAAAACGTCCCACTGCCGTCGAGGTCGTAGGCGGCGACGGAGATGTCGTAATCGTTGGGGTTGAAGATGTAGACTTCGGCCGGTCGGTCGCCGTAACTGCTTGACACCCCGCGTGGGACGGGCGCGATGTACTCATTCCCCCACACCAGGTCGGGCAGGATGATCAGGAAGCGGGTCTGGGACGTGCCGTCCGCACCGGTGACCAGCCCTACTTGTACCGGTTTATCGGAGAGGATGGTGGTGCCGGCATTGACGGTGATGGAGACGGCCGTGGAGGAGTCAATATACCCCATGCTGGAGTAGGTCTGGCCTTTGTCGAGGGATATGTTAGCGGTATCCGTGCCGTTGTCGAGGGAGACGGTGGTGTTGTCGTAGAGGGCTTGCAACTGGAGGTAGACGTATTTGAAGTCGCCGAAGTAGCCGGAGTTGCCGCCGCCGTAGGTGTACAGGTCTTCGCCTATCGGCAGGCGGTAGGAGTAGGCGGTGTCGTATGCCTGGAGGGAGTAAATCTCCCAGGCGCCGCCGATGTAGCTCTGGTCGTAGGGCCAGACGGCGTGGGCCAGGTCAACCGGGCCGCCGCTGGTGATGAGACGGTCTCCACTGTCGTAGCGAATGTCGTCTGAGTCGCGGGGATTCACTTGCACGTAACCATTGATGGTGCTGTCGTTCTGGTCGCTGTTCAGGGTGATGATGTCGCCGGCGGTCAGGATGTCGTTCCCTGTTCCTCCGTTGCCGGTATCGCCGTCGCCGTAGACCTCGGTGGTGGTCTGGGCGGGGTCGAGCAGGTCGGCCTCATAGCCGTCTTCCCAGTGGTCGTAGTAGATGACCTGGTTATCGGCCGTGGCCACCAGGGTTACGACCGAGCACATATCGGCGTTGATGGTCGAGCCTCCCTCCTGGCTCTCGATGTAGTCGAATATGCGCCAGATTTGTTCTTCACTGCCCAGGACGTAGTACTCCTGGAAGCCGGTCGGCAGGGCGTGGGCCGTGGGGAGGGCTGTATTGAACAATGCTGTAATGAGTACGATGGCAATGAGTGGGCAAGCAATCTTAATGCTGATCATTCTCTGGTTGATAGGCGTGGCTATATTTCTCTTCATATCTCACCTCTTCCCCGCCCATTGATTAAATTGTTATGGGTGCGTTTCATTTCAGTTGGAAAATGGGTAACCCTCCCGCAGGTTGCCATTTTCGATGCCAAAATATTCGGTTTTTGAAGGCAAATCCGCGCATAGTTCAACCTGCGGGAGGGTCTCCAACTCAGTTGAAACACACCCAATTGTTATTTGATAGCTGCTCAGGCTACTTCTTCCTGTTCTTTTGCAGATTTGATGGATTTCCAAAAGTGCCTTTACACACTATCGTTGTCATCGGCCGCGTACTTATGTTACGAATCTATTTGCGGCAGGTGAATGACGAAACGGCTCCCCTTGTCGGGCACACTCTCGATTTCCAGGTGGCCGTTGTGGGCCGCGATCACTTTTTTAACCAGCGTCAGGCCCAGGCCAATGCCGCCATATCGGCGGGTAGACGATCCATCACCCTGGCGGAAATTGTGGGACAAGATAGCTTTGAGGATGTGCTCCGGAATACCGATGCCGGTATCGCTGACGGATATACATACCCAGGAGTTGGAATGGCTCCCCCGGCCATTAGTGCCGCTCTCCTCGATGGGGAGGTTGGGTTCGGTGTATATACGCACGGTGACATGACCACCGGCGGGGGTAAATTTGATAGCATTTTCTATCACGCACTCGACTGCTTGTCGAATTTGTTCTCCATCGCCAAGAACTAAGGGTAGATGAGGCTCTACGAATAGCTCCAAGGCAATATTGGATTTTTGGGCAATGGCCTTTTGGCTTTGCAGTACATCCAAGACAAGGGAGGCCAGCGAGAATGGGAATCGAACACCAGGCTGTGTCTCGATTGCCAACAAAGTGTTGACCCGCTCCACGATCTGCTGGAGATCCCGAGTGCTGGAGAGGAGATTGTGGATTGCCGCTCGTTGCTCTACTGTCAGTGGGCCCAATTCTTCGTTGTGCAGCAATTCAGTGTAACCCTGGATGATCGAAAGCGGGGTGCGCAGTTCGTGGGAGACATTTTGAATGAACATTTTTTGCAGGTCGTCGAGTTCTGAATAGCCCATACTTCGCTCTTCCTGTTGGTCTGTTGATATAGAAGTATGTGTCGCCAATACCCGGCGGGGAGGGTAAGACGTTTGCATTATGATGGAATGGTATGGCATACTACCTGACTGTAACATCTAAACCTCACTTGTGATATTCTAATCGGCCAGATAAAGCGTACAGGGCGTCAGCAATTAATTCCATTAGAGTTGTTGCACAATAAAAAAGTGGGGAATGGGACGCAGATTCACACGGAAAAACACGGATTGTATCCATTCTATCCCTGAAATCCGTGTTTATCCGCGTTCATCCGTGTCCAAAGTAGGGTTTTTCACTATTGTGCAACACATCTATTGATCGTTTCTAACTTTGGACAATCGGAAGTGTGACGAGACTTATCCTCTCGTGGGACAGAAAACCGATCGTAACTGATTGCTTTGTATCTCACTACCCGACATTTTGACCCTCCCGCAGGTTCAGAAGCGGTTTGGGGGCAT
>CAZXVB010000189.1:0-2940 GCA_964643875.1 uncultured Anaerolineales bacterium
ATCTGCGAAAATCAGCGTTCATCTGCGTCCTGGATAAATTTGCCAGGGTCCAGCTATTGAATACACTATGGCGACATTCAAATTGAACACAACTGACCGAGAGAACCTGACGTCTTTTCTGCGCGATTTGGTGCGGATTCCCAGTTTCTCCACCGAAGAGCAGGCTGTTGCTAAGCGCATCATTACCGAGATGAAACGCCTCGGATTTCAGGATGTACGCCTGGACCGTATCGGTAACGTCGTCGGCTGGATCGGCTCATCTCGTTCTCACTCTCCTCACTCCCATCAACATCATAGGCCGATTCTGATGTTTAACGGCCATATGGACACGGTGCGAGTCAGTGATGACAATACCTGGACCTATGACCCATTTGGCGCTACCATCGAAGATGGCCGGCTCTACGGCCTGGGAGCCTGTGATATGAAGGGAGGATTGGCAGCAATGATCTACGCTGCCCATCTTCTTCGTAACGTCCAGGATGCCCTTGACGGCCAGCTGGTGGTGGCTTGCGTCGTGCAAGAAGAGCCGTCGGAAGGCGTGGGCAGCCGGGTGTTGATCGAGGAGGAGGGCCTCGCCCCGGATTGGGTTGTCGTGGGGGAACCTTCCAACCTGAATGTCAGTCGGGGACATCGAGGACGGATAGAAATGCGCCTGACCACCTACGGACGGTCGGCCCATGCAGCTACGCCAACATTGGGGGAAAACGCCATCTACGCGACGGCTCGGCTGGTCTTTGGATTGGAGCTTTTGGCTGAGCAGTTGGGTAACGACCCATTCCTTGGGGCCGGTACATTGGCGGTGACCCACATCACCTCCACATCCAGCAGCCGGAACGCCATCCCGGACCGGTGTGAGTTGACCATTGATCGCCGGCTGACGGTGGGCGAGAACGAGACTAAAGCCCTGGCGGAAGTCCAGCGTGTCATTTCCCGGGAAGGAGTTCGGGCCGAGGTCATCGTCCCGGAATATCGTCTCACCAGCTATACCGGCTATACGTGCCAGAAGCGGGAATTCTACCCGGTGTGGATTATGCCGGAAGACCACCCACTGATCGCCACAGCGGCCCAGGCCGTCCGGGAGCAACTGAAGCGACGTCCCCAGATCATCCAATGGGACTTTTCGACCGAGGCGGCCTATATCGGCGCCGAGGCCGGTATTCCAACCGTGGGTCTGGGGCCGGGGGATCCACACCTGGCACACACGCCAGACGAGCATATCTTGCTTTCGGACGTGTATGCCGCCGCCGAGGTGTACGCGAAGTTGGCCGCGATGCTGCTGGGGGCGTGATGCGGCTCGTTATTGCTCTACACGAACCTACACAAACTACATAAACTGCACAAACCATTGAGACGATAGCAGTCCCCACAATTCGAGATGTGATCCAGAGCGAATTGCAGAATGTATTTCGGGAGAGTATACAATGGATGAACCAATTGATGAATTGACCAATGAAGCGATTCCTGAAACGGGTTCGACACTGTCGCCTCAGGACGAACGGATTATGGCCGCCTTGGCCCACATCAGTATTCTGCTCCCCCTCTGGGGGATGATTGGGACGATCATCCTCTGGGTTACCCAACGAGAAAAGTCCAGGTTCGTCGGCTTCCAAGCTTTGCAGGCGCTGGTGTATCAACTCACGTTGGTCGTGGGCTGGATTCTGGTCGGTGGATGCTATACGTGCCTCTTCACGGGTATGACTCTGTTGTTCCCAATGGGGGCTTTGGCATTCGGCAGTTCCGGCGGCCATGAACCTGGCAAAATAATGCCTATGCTCATTAGTTTGTTAAGCGGGTTCCTTCCATTCTGCCTCATTGGTGTTATATTCCTGATCGGCGTAGTCTTCATCCTTTATGCCCTCTATGGTGCCTTGCACGTGTTGCAAGGCAAAGACTTCCGATACGCTGTTATCGGGCAAAAATTAGAGGAGTACCTCGCCAGGTGACAAAGATGCAGAAAGAGGAGAATGAGGGCATCGTCGTTGCCCCAGAAGTGCAGATGGCACTCGCGGCGGGCGCGCCTGTGGTGGCCCTCGAATCTGCCCTGATTACGCATGGCTTTGCGCCGCCGGCCAATGAGGAGATCGCTCGACAGATGGAAGCCATCGTGCGCGAGGAAGGGGGCGTGCCGGCGACCATCGCGATCCTCGACGGACGGGTGCACGTAGGCCTGACTCCCGACGAACTGGGACGGCTGGCTGCCGACCGGGAAGCACACAAGGTCAGTCTACGCGATCTGCCTATTGTCGTCGCCCGGTGTCTCACGGGGGGCACAACCGTGGCCGCCACGATCCATCTGGCGCATCGAGCGGGTATCGTCGTCTTTGCAACCGGGGGGATCGGAGGCGTCCATCGCCACCACCCGGAAGATGTATCCGCCGATCTACCTGCTCTGGCTCAAACGCCCATCGTCGTCGTCTGCGCCGGGGCCAAGGCGATCCTCGATCTGCCTCGCACTTTGGAGTACCTGGAGACGCATGGCGTCCCGGTGATCGGCTACGGCAGCGAGATGTTCCCGGCCTTTTACAGCCGCCGGTCTGGGTTGCGAACGGATGTGCGGGTGGATCGGCCCGAAGAAGTGGCATGCATCACCGCCGCCCGAGCCGCCGTGGGGTGTTCGACTGCATTGTTGGTTTGTGTGCCGGTTCCGGCTGAAGACGAATTGCCGGTTGAGGAAGCTGAAGCAGCTATTGCACGTGCGGTTGATCTGGCGGAAGCTCAGAATGTTCAGGGGAAAGACCTCACCCCGTTCTTGCTCTCCCACTTGGTCGCGTTGACCGACGGGCAGGCCCTGCGCGCCAATCAAGCTCTCCTGCGCAACAACGCCCGCGTGGCGACTCGCATCGCCAGGGCAATGTCAGGGGTAACTGCTCAGGCTACTTCTGGTAGCGATTGAAATCGCCTCTAGAGGGCTTGCAGCCGAGCATCCACTTGCGTGGACAG
>CAZXVB010000189.1:3040-6170 GCA_964643875.1 uncultured Anaerolineales bacterium
GAACGAGAAGGTACTCCCCTTTCCTAATTCGCTTTCCACCCAGATCTGTCCCCCCTGAAGCTCCACCAAGCTTTTGGTAATCACCAGCCCCAACCCGGTGCCACTTTCTCCACGCACAGCCGGGTCCTCGGAACGGAAATATTTGGTGAACAGACGTTGTTGATCGGCTTGTGACATGCCGATCCCGGTGTCTGTGACAGAGCAGAGCACAAATCTGTTTTCTGTTTCTTCCCCTTCCTCCGACCAGAGCCTGGCTCGAACGGTGATCCGTCCACCTTCTGGAGTGTACTTGTGGGCATTGCTGAGCAGGTTCGTCATGACCTGCACCAATCGTTCGTGGTCTGCCCGTACCAGGGGAAGGTCATTCGCTACTTCGATAGCCAACTCCTGTTCCTTGGCTTCGATCTGTCCCTGGATCGTCCGCACGGCCTCAGCGACTGTTTGAGGGATCGACACATCCGCTATCGTCAAGCGCAGCCGCCCGCTCTCGATTCGAGAAATATCCAACAGCCCACCGACCAACGTCCTCATTCGGGAGACGTTTGCCCGAATCGTCTCCAGGAAATTCCGTTGCATATCAGATAATTCGCCGGCCATTCCGCCGAGCAGCAGATCGATATACCCCTGCATTGAGGTCATTGGCTGTTTCAATTCGTGGGAAACGAATGAAACGAATTCCGTCTTCGCCTCATTGGCTCGCTGCACCTGTTCGAACAAGCGTGCATTTTCGATCGAAATGGCTGCGTGATCGGCCAGACGATACACGAAGTTCAACATTTCTGTGTTCATCACCTGGCGACTTTCCACTGCAATCACGCCGATGATGCGCTCCTCCCGACGGATAGGGACTGCCAATTGACTTACGATCCCCTCGGCAGAGGGCACATAGTCCGGATCGAGGTTCACATTTTTGACCAGTTCTGGCTTGCCGGTACGGACGACACGACCGATGATCCCTTGCTCCAAGGGCCAGGAGCTTTCATCGTACTGAGCGATCCATTCCTCTACATATCCCCGGTGGGCCAGAAACCGTAAGCCCTGTTGACCATCCTCATCCTCAACCAAAGCAGCCACCAATCCCACTTCAGTTTTCGTGGCCCGCAATGCCCAATCGAGGGTCAGGCTCATCACCCGTTCATAGTCTAGAGTAGCGTTCAGTTCCCGATCAATGCGTTGCATCATTGAAAGCTCTTCCACACGCTCGGCCAATGCCTGATCGGTTTGCGTAAACAAACGGGCATTTTCGATAGCTACGGCTGCATTGGTGGCAAAGGCTGTCAACAATCGCTCATCGTCGGTATCGAAAGGCACGCCGTCCCGCCGATTCAGCAACTCAATAACGCCAATTGCCCTTCCTCGACTGATCATCGGCACAGCGATGATGGAGTGGGTCACAAAGTGCTCATCGAGATCGCGATACCAACGCTGGTCGGATTGAGCATCCCGAATGATGATCGGTTTTTTGGTCTCCACGACCGTTCCCACAACGCCGGTCCCGGGCGGTAGGCGAACTCCTACCAGATCGGCGGATGCCGGTCCAGTTGTGACCTCGAATACCAGGTCGCCGGTCTCCTGGTCCACCAATACCAATGAACCTGCCTCAGCTGCCAACAGTTCGACTGCTTTGCTGACAATCAGATCCAAAACTGTATCCAATTCCAGAGTCGAGGTGATCACCCCACCGACTTCGTTCAGGGCTTCTAGTTGTCGCGCGCGTTCTTCCATCTCTTGATACAAGCGGGCCTTTTCCAAAATCGCCGCCGCCTGATCGCCGATGGCGGAGAAGAATTGCAATTGCTCCTCGGTATACTTCACCGCTGGTTTGAAGCTAGAGATGTTCATCACTCCAATGACGCGATCTCCGGCATTGAGAGGCACCCCCATCCACGCCCGACCGGGACGTCCTCCCCCGGTAATGCCTCGTCGCTGACATTCTTGATTGTAGTCATTCGTCACAATCGGCTGGCCAGTACGTATAATCTCACCTGTCAGGCCAATCTCCACGGACCACTCATCGTCTTTGTAGAGCCGTTCTCCCTCCTCGACGTAAAAGGCGAATGAAAGCGTCTTTTTTTCCGGATTGTATAGCGCGATGTAAAAATTCGATGTATCGAGCACCCGGCCGGTTTGGGTGTAAATCAACTCCATCAGATCATCTACGTCCATCGAGAAGTTGACTGCCTGCCCGACCCAGCGTAACACATCCACCTCGGTCATTCGACGGGTCAGGTTGTCAAAGAGGCGGGCTTTCTCCAGGGCGACTGTTAGCTGTGAACCAAGCGATTCCAGGGTGGATAGATCATTAGCGGAGAACGGTCGGCCATTCCGTCGGCTGCCTAATACCATCCAACCCTGCCTCGGCACGGGGATGAACAGGCCGGATCCTATTTCCCTGAACGATTGACATTCAGTCTCCAGTTGGACTGGCAATGGGTATCCCGGCCCCCAATAGATGCTTTCCCGTTGTTCCAGTAGGTAATGCGCCAATGCACTCTCTGGAGAAAATGTTTCTAATGTTTCGATGTTACCTTTCCCAATTACGTGAGGAATATATCGGCTCTGTTTTTCATCGTACAGATAGAGGATCGCCTGTGTAGGCTGCCAACCTGCTTCCAATGTGTCCGTCAGTATTGCCAACACGGAGGGAATGCCAGTAGCTTCTGTAAGACGATTGGCAAACTGGCGCATCACCTGTTGTAGGTCCACGACCTGGGGTAGAAGCACTCGGTCTACCGCCTGTTGTAGTCGGACGCGGGCAGGGTGCAACAATATCACCAGAGCCAACACAAAGACACTTAACAAGAATGGGTCGTTGGCTTTCAGTGTCACGCCAAAGGCCAGGCCAAAGAGGTAAATGAGCAGGAAGTATGTTCCGACGACGGTGGAACTCAGTATCGCATACACGATCCCCCGACTGAGCACAATGGTTATATCGAACAAACGGAACCGTAGAATCGCATAGGCCACCGACATCGGGAAGAGCACAAACCAGGGTAAAACCCATTTGACCGGTATAGGAAGCGGGATAAACTGTGAAAGCACGAAGGTAGATGCGAAGGGGGCAAATGCAATCAGACTTCCAACCAGGATCACACGCGCCTGTGAACGTACCACAGGCGATTGAGAATAC
>CAZXVB010000190.1:0-6159 GCA_964643875.1 uncultured Anaerolineales bacterium
AACGCCGGACGGGGTGTTTTATCTTGAACGCGGTGGGGGCGCGTGTGCGCCAGGTCACGCGCCAACGAGACACCGCCCGACTTGGTAATGATGATGGCCGAAAACGCCAGTTCCAAGAACTCGCGGATCTCGAGGTCTTGAACACGCTCTATTTCCCGAATTAAGGCCATCAATTCGAGTTGGGTGGAGGGCAAGAACCAATAGTCTATAAACTTGCGCTCTGCCTCTCCAAAACGAGCGTCCAACTCCCGGCGCAGTTCAGCTCCATCTTGCTGCACGCTCTCTTGAGCGCGGCGGAGCACTTTGTTTCCCATCGCGGCAGTCTCTTCCAGGGCCAAAGGTGTGACTTTGGCTTTGCACAACCGCAATGCCATAGGATCAATGTCAAAACCAATGCCCCGGCGTCCGGCTAGAAAAGCTTCTACAACTGTTGTCCCCGACCCCACCATAGGATCAAGGACGACGTCTCCCGGTTCTGTAAGCCCTTCAATGAATTTCCTGGGCAGTTGAGGAGGAAACTTGGCTGGGAAAGCGTGGAAATTGTGGGAAGCATACGCACTGCTCTTACCATGAAAATCGAGGTCGCTGGATAAAAGCAGGTGAAGACGCTCTCGGTAACAGATGTCGAGGCGTTGCGCGAAAGGTTGATGGATAATTGGGAGTTTGAGTTGTCGTAAAGTCATTTAATCTTTTCCGTTTTTGGAGTCACGAACGGCGGGATTATGCTTTCCAGACGTGTTACGTGTTACGTGGTGCGTGATGGGACGGAACACGCAACACGTCTCATTGGCGGGTAAAGGGACGCATACACGGGAACATGTTTTCACGCTTTTCAAGTGCGCTCGGTATAGTGGTACAGTAATGTGATAAGAGGGGCGGTGCGATTCACGCATGTTTAAAATTATACCATGAAAGACCAATTTCGGAAACTGGCGGTAGTGCAGGGTATTCCCAAAATCGGCAGGCCCTCACCCCTCGGCCCCCTCTCCCAAAGCTTGCCCTGAGCGAGGTCGAAGGGTTGGGAGAGGGGGTGCCCGCAGAGGAGCGGAGGGTGGGGGTGAGGGCCATCTTGGGAAAACTCTGTCAGAGGGGCATGGCCAACGAGCCGGTCATCACGTAGCGGAACAGGCATAAAACAGCGATCTCCGCTAACGCGCTCACCAGGCCCAGTGCCAGGGGGAGAATCGCATCTCGCCAGGTCTCGGCCATCGCCTCGCGGCGGATGACGATCAGCACGATCATGCTATTCACCAGAGTGAGCATCACCAGCACGCTAAGAGTGCTCAGCAGGGCCACCGGATACAACAAGGCGGCAATTTGGAGCTGGACGACGTACACTATCACCGCCGCCACGGCCAGCATCAGCCCCAGTTCTTTAAATCCGTGGATGGCCCGCTCCGGCGAGCCTCGTTTCCACAGGGTGAAGTTGAACACCGGCAGGACAATCATGCTCATCGCCAATCCATTGAGCGTGCCGGTTGCCAGGCGCAGCCAATTGCGAGGGGTATATAGGTGAGGAGCATTGGGGAAAAAGTCGAGGTATGAATTGATGCCGTCCACTCCCATGACTACAATGAACCCCACCGCGACGACCAGCACCGGAGTAGGTGGCATCTCCACTGCCCGCTGCCGTCTCAATGCCCACATCGTGGTGAAACCCAGCAGCGCGCCCAGGTATGTGCCCGTACAACGGGCGCAGAGCGGCAATTGCCGTCCACCGAGAAAAAACGAGTGACCGGATATGCGACCACAGATGCCACTGCCGATCAGGTCGGCCTTATCCAGAGGGTGCCAGGGCGGGGACAGAATGAATCCGGCGATGATGAGCAGGGCCACTACCAGCGCTACCTGTTCCAAACGGCTGCGTTGCCTTGTCTGTGGCTTGTAATCGGTGTTTTCCATGATTGAGTCCTTTGATTTTGGAGGCTATTATACACCGATTGCCAGCCTTCGGCAATCAGGAACGCGGGACAGATCGCGGACAACGGAGATGATTTTGCCTATTTGCCTCTCCCCCAATTATGCGCTAAAATAATCTCTGCTTGCTTTCCCCTCGGTCTGTCTGAGGATATGAAATGGAAGGGAGATGGATTCATGAATGAGAATTCGACGAATGATCTCGTCCATACATTGCGCGAGCACGGTGCGCGGTACGTCGTTGGCACAAAGGGCCAGGCGATTGCTGTCTTGCTGACGCTAGAGGAGTACGACCACTACCTCGATCTGCTGGACGACGAGGCCGATAGCCAGGATAGCGAACTGGCGGCACGTCTGATCCAGGCGGCTACCCAACCAACCGGTGGCGAGCGACAATCCCTTCGCGACTATTTGCGCCAGCGCGAGACGTCCCATGCAAAAGTATAGGGTTGAACTCCTCGACCGTAAAACTCGCCGGCAACTGGATCGCATCCACGAGCCGGATTTTGGTCGTATTGTTGATGCCATTCTGAAGCTGGAGGACGATCCACGTCCATCAGGGTGCCGGAAGCTGCGCGGACTGGAAGGCTGGCGCATTCGCATCGGCAACTGGCGCGTGATCTACCACATTAACGATAAAGAGAGACTGATCACCATCGTGGGCGTCAGACGTCGGAGAGAGGATACGTATCGCTGTTAACGTCTCAGCCACGGCATCGCGTTCAGACTCTCGATCCATCTCCGAAAAGTCGCCGCCTGTGCGGTTAGGGAAATGGGACACGGACTTCGTCATGAGCGCCTGTCCTGAGCGAAGCCGAAGGGCTCAGTCGAACGATCAGCACGGATTTCACGGATGAACAAGAAGGGACGCAGCATGCTGCGCCCTTACACTGTTTTTCTCAGCGATCTCGGCGGTCCTTCGACTACACTCAGGATGATGAAGCTGGCCCGAACGTCGGCGCCGAACGTAGCCTCGAACTGCTTGCTCCCAAACTGGCGCGCCAGCTTCATCTTTCGGGGAGATGATTCTACCACAGGCCCGTCCGTTGTGCAAATCCTTTAGCACCTCTTATCTAACCGTCTCCTGGTTTGACGTTTTAGCTCAAATAGGCTATACTTATCGGTGCCGGGGCGTAGCTCAGGCCGGTTAGAGCGCGCGGTTTGGGACCGCGAGGTCGGCGGTTCAAGTCCGCCCGCCCCGACACGCGGGAGTAGCGCAATGGTAGCGCATCGGCCTTCCAAGCCGTGGGTTACGGGTTCAAATCCCGTCTCCCGCTCCATTAGGGGCCCTTAGCTCAGCGGCAGAGCGACCGGCTCATAACCGGTTGGTCGCTGGTTCGAATCCAGCAGGGCCCATCCTTTTTTGAACCGTTAAGTTCTGCCTGCTCAAGCGGGGTAGATGAACTGGATTAGGGCATAAATTCGTTCCCTTCTAAATTCGTTGTAGTGTTCCGGCGAAAAACTTTCGACCTGTGCAGTTAGATCTGCTACTTGAGAACACAGATCTCAGGACAGTAACGGATCAGATCCCAGAATTTATCCCTCAATAAGACGCATTGAGCAGTTGGTGTCCTGAAATCTGCGTTCTTAATTGCACAGGGCGAAAACTTTTATGCAGAACTCTCGACCACAGAAAAGCTCCCGCCTGTTTGAAACGGGAGCTTTTTAATGACAATACCCGTGAATGAGTGCGACTCTGCATTAAGTGGCCGAGCCGCACGGGACTGAAGGCCCCGTGCTGAAAGAGCAAATTTCATTCACGGGTATTGTTTTTAAGGAGATAACAAATGCGCGTGACCTACATTCGCTGGTCCATGTGCCTGATTGAGACGCATGGGCTGAATATCCTGACCGATCCGGTGTTTCGGATATTTGGCCGGCGACAGCCACCTGTGGATTACACCGTGGACCGGCTCCCACCGTTGGACATGATCGTAGTTTCCCATCGCCACATTGACCACTGGGACCGGTGGACTATGGCGCATCTCGATCGGGACATCCCGCTTCTGGTGCGCCCTCATCGCATCGCCGCCGACGCCCGGCGGCTGGGGTTCACCCAGGTGCGGGAGTTGGCTCCCTGGGAAGAGGCTGAGGTGCAGGGATTGCGGGTGACGGCCACCCCGGCGCTGCATTTTGGTGGTGAGGTGGGGTTTGTGTTACACGGGGAGCGGACGGTCTACTTCGCGGGCGATACCTCGTTCGACGTTGGGATTTTCACGGCCATTGCCGAGCGATTGGCGCCGGAGGTAGTGATTCTGCCTATCGGTGGATTGTCCTTCTTCGGACGTACCCAGCACATTGATCCACCTCAGGCGGTTGAGGCTCTGCGTCTGCTAAAGTCACAGGTGGTCATCGGCACGCATTGGGGTTGCGCACCGAACTTGCCCCCGCTGGTGGAGATGCCGGGCACTCCGCAGGCTCTGGTGGAGTTGCTGGCCCAGGCTGGGTTGCCTACCCAGGTGCGGGGCATGTACCCGCTGGATACCGTTGAGCTCTGAATACGAGTGACAGATACACGAACGAGGGGGACGGGATGTAATTCCCGTCCCCCTCGTTTTGTCTATATCGTTTCGTCGTTGGGAGAACCAAGAGAGTCGTGTTCTCCCTGTTTGTCCTGTCCGTGTGGAGACCCCACATCGCAGCTTGACGACATTCAGGTGGGGACGCCCATTCGGGGCAGGATAAAGCGCATGGCGACGAACCACACGACCAGGAACACGATGGGTAGCAACGAACTCCAGTCAACGTGTGACAAATCCATTTATGGTACGAGCCCTTTCTGCGAGTTTGTAGTCGGACATCCTTGTTCGACGGCTCTGTGTTGCGTGGCGGGCCAAGGATGCCCGCCCCTTTGAGTTTATGAAAGCCGACCGCTTCCTCGTTCAGATTCTTCAGGTGCTGCCTGTGCTGCACGATGGGGCAGGGGCGGCGCTTCTCAGGCCACTTCCTCTGGTGCTGAACCCGCCCATGCCGAAGGTTGAGAACCCCTTTTGCACACGGGTACTGTGACAGTGTGGGCACTCCACGGCGTCCTCATTGGAGCTTGAACGCAGAAACTTCTCAAATTTCCGGCCACAGTCCTGGCAGCGATATTCGTAAATTGGCATGTCACTTGCTCTCCTTCAATTCCAGTTCAGTGATGATTTCTCGCACTCGCTCACGGCTGATCAACCCGGCCTGGCGGTACGCAATCTGCCCTTGACCGTCAAAGAGCAGAAACGTGGGTAAGCCTCTCACTCCGTAATTGCGGGCCGCTTGCCGTCCGGTGGCGCTCATTACGTCCAGGCGAATGACCTGCGCCCGGCCACTCAGCTCTCGCTCTAACCCATCCACGATAGGTTTGGCCAGTAGGCACGCGCTTCAGGTGTTGGCGTAGAATTCCATCAACACGGGTTGTCCGCTGCTCAGCACGGCCTGCAACGCCTGCTCTGACTCGATGGGTGTTGCTGGCGTCCGCAGTGTGAGAAAGCCCACAGCCAGCAGGCCGAGAAAAGCTATCAGCAGCCGGTTCTCACGGATGAAATTCAGTAGCCGGTTGACAAATCGATTCATCGGGATCGCAGTTTCCTTTGTACAAGTTAATACCCCTATAGGGTATATACAAGTATACCACGGCATGTCCCATTTGTCAAATCGAGGAACGCTGTGGCTAGAACGCGATCTCGGCTACGTGTTCCAGGTCAACGTCAAAGTCAATGGCTGGGGCTGCCTGCTCGTCGTCCAGTTCGTCCAGTGGCCCGGCATTGACGCCTCGTTCGCATAGTGAGCGATAGTGACAAAACCGGCAGTGGCACTCATTGGCGGTGAGAGGCCAGACGGTCTCGTCACGATGCTCGATCTCTGCAATCAGGCCGGACAGGTAGTCGCCATCAGCCATGAACTGGGCGGTATCGTAGGGGAAATGTTCAGGCTGGGCGGGGAAATCGGCGAACCAGTAGATCATCTCCACCTGTTCCGGGCTGATGGGCCGGCCCTCGTTCAATGGCGTGCCGGCTTCGACCAGCAAGTAGCGGTAGAGCCGTGTCTGCAGGCGACGTTCCAACGCTGATCGCGTTGGACGGCGGCGGCTGGTTTTCCAATCCACGATGACCGCCCGTTCGCCGGGGGACATGGCAATCAGATCATACTTGGCTATTAAACGATAGCCGCCCAGAGGCGCGGAGAGCACCACCTCGGCGCGGCGCAGAGCGGTGGGTAAACCAGGTGGTGGGGTAGTGAGATAGTTGTGCCACCAACGGCCCA
>CAZXVB010000191.1:0-6118 GCA_964643875.1 uncultured Anaerolineales bacterium
GTGGCCGCCGAATCGCGGATTCGGCTCGAGCGGCGGAGGGCCATTGCGGTCTCCGGCTGCGGTCAGAGACCTTGCCGAACCGAAGGGGCGCCCAACCGTTTCTCAGGAACAGACCTTTACCTGCGGGAGGGTCAAAATGTCGGGTAGGGAGTTGGTAACTCTACATTCAGATCGAGTCGGATGGCTGCTCTTCCGCGACGATCTGTTGGATCTCCTCGCCGCTGATCGTTTCCCGTTCCTGTAGCTGCCGGGCTACCTCATCCAATGCGGCTCGATGGGTACGGAGCAGATTCATGGCTTGCTCCTGAGCGGACTCCACCAGTCGCCGGGTTTCGCGGTCGATCAGCGTAGTCGTGTCGGGGCTGAGTTCTGGTCGCAACGTCAACTGGGCCGACAGGTAATTCGCTCCCATCGGAGCAGCATATCGTACCGGCCCCAATGCCTCGGTCATCCCAAACTCGGTGACCATCCGACGCGCCAAATCGGTTGCGCGTTCCAGGTCGTTAGAGGCACCGGTTGAGGGCGTACCAAAGACGAGCAACTCGGCAGCCCGTCCTCCCAACATCACACTCAGGCGTTCCTCCAATTCTGGCTGACTCAACAGATACTGGTCCTCCTCCGGCATCTGCATGGTGTATCCCAATGCCCCTTTCGCAGTGGGGATGATGGTCACTTTATGCACCGGATCGGTGTGGGAAAGGAGTTGGGCTACCAGGGCATGTCCCCCTTCGTGATAGGCGATCCGCCGCTTGACATCGTCTTTCATAGGCATCTTCCGTTGAAGGCCCGCCACGACCCGTTCGATTGCCAGGTCGAAATCATCCATCGAGACCACATCGCTATCGCGGCGCACGGCCAACAAGGCAGCCTCGTTGACGATGTTAGCCAAGTCCGCCCCGGAGAACCCCGATGTGATCTGTGCAATGCGGGCGAGGTCTACGTCTTCTCCCAGAGGGACATCGCGGGTGTGAATTTCGAGAATCTGCCGGCGCCCTTCCTCGGTAGGCAGGGTGACTTGAATCTGACGGTCGAAGCGGCCGGGACGGAGAAGGGCCGGATCCAGGGTCTCCGGCCGGTTGGTGGCGGCCATAATCACCACGCCTTGATTGGCTTCGAAGCCATCCATCTCAGTCAGTAGTTGGTTGAGGGTTTGTTCCCGCTCGTCGTTAACACCGATCACCCCGCCGGTGGAACGGGCCTGACCAATGGCATCTATTTCGTCTATGAAAACGATGCAGGGTGCCTTCTTCTTGGCCTGCTCGAACAGGTCCCGTACGCGGGCGGCGCCCACGCCGACGAACATCTCGACGAAATCGGATCCGCTGATGTAGAAGAAGGGCACGCCGGCTTCCCCGGCGGTCGCCCGCGCTAACAACGTCTTGCCGGTACCCGGCGGGCCAACCAGCAGCACCCCCTTGGGCAATTTGGCTCCCAGGCGACTGAAACGCTCTGGGTCCTTCAGGAACGCAATGATCTCTTTCAGCTCGACCATCACTTCGTCTACGCCCCCCACGTCCTCGAATTTGATGCCACTCATCTCGCCAGTGATCTCCCTGGCGCGGCTCTTGCCGATGGACATAACACCGATACCACTCCCCTGTCCCATACGCCGCCACACGAGGTACCAGATGATAGCCAATGGGAGGAAAGGAAGCGCCCAACCGAGTAGCGTGACCAGCAGGCTGTTAGCGGGAGCCTCGGCTCGGAACACCACGTTGGCGGCCAGCAAGTCCGGTATCAGATCGGGGTCTTCAACAGCCACAACATTGTAGACTCGACTCCAACGCCCTTCGTCTGCCTCGGGTTTGCACGTGTAGATGATACGCTCGCTGCCCAGGGTCACTTCGGCGATCTTGCCATCGGCCAGGTCTTGACGGAATTTACTGTATGGCACTTCGGTCTGTTGAATGATGTAGGGCCGAAAGATCAACTCCTGAAACAGCCACATTCCTAACATGGCAACCAGAAAGTAGATCAGAGAGAACTGGGCTTGTTTTCGTTGCTTTTTATCCATTGCTCGTTACCCTTTCGGCGTTATCTTCATAAGAATGTTCAATCAAGACGTTTAGCGGCGCCGCCTTCCTCTTCCTCCGCTCAACAAAAATATGTAGTACAGCAGGGTGGAGATAGCTTGAGCCAGGGCCGCCACATACGTCAGTGCAGCGGCAGTAAGGATACGACGAACGGCTCGTTGTTCTTGCACATTCTGGAGAATTTCACTTTGTTGCAACAAACGCAGTCCGCGCTGGCTGGCGTTGATCTCCACCGGCAGAGTAATGAGGGCAAAGACCACAGCAGCAGAAAAGACCAACACGCCCAGCCAGGAAAGTTCGGTTACTTCCAGCCACAATCCTACTATGAACAGGATTGGCCCCAGCCAAGAGGAAAAGTTGACCACCGGGACCAGACCCGATCGGAGACGCATCGGCATATATGCTTGCGCGTCTTGCTGTGCGTGGCCAATCTCGTGTGCCACAATGGCCAATGAGGCCACCGAAGGCCGCATAGCCACCCCTTGGGAAAGACGCAGCACCTTGTTGCGCGGGTCGTAATGGTCTGACAACTCACCTGGTGCCCCTTCGATCCGCAAATACAGACCGGCATGCTGCATCAGTCGTTGGGCGGCCTGAGCACCCGTGAGGCCGGCCCCATTGGGCACACGCAGGTATTTTCGGTACGTACTCTGCACCCACGCCTGGGCAATCAGCGCCATAATCAGCGCCGGTAATGCAAACAGCCAGTAACCGGAGCCCCATGTATAGAACATCGTTTCGATAACCTCCTGGGTTACGTGTCATCCTCTTCTGAGAAAGCAGCTTGAAGCGGTGCCGCTTTCAGAGTGAAGCTGAAAGTACTTCCCTGATCAATGTGGCTCTCGATGCCAACTTCTCCCCCCAGTTTTTCTACAATCCGTTGGACGATGGAAAGGCCAAGTCCGTGGCCCTTGATCCGGGTTTGGTCCAAACGTGTAAATGGTTTGAACAACCGCTTTTGTTCTTCAGGCGTGAGGCCAGCCCCATTGTCACGTACCCAGAAGCGGATGTACCCATCCGACTGTTCAGTGGCTCCCAATTCCACTCGAGGCGGTTCGCCTCCGTACTTGATGGCATTGTTGATATAATTGAACCACACCTCTTCCACCCACGGGGCGTATCCCAGCGCCAGTGGCCACTGATCCGGCAAAGTGATCTCGACCTGGATTTCCTCGATGGTGTAGCGTAGACGTTGTTGGACGCTTTCCACAATGGAAGCCATATGGAGTGGCATCAAAGGGATATCATCCAACTTGTGCGTGCTGGCCAACAACAACATTTCGTCAATAATGTTGCTCATTTTTTGCCCACTTTGGGCGATCAGGTTGAGATAGTGGCGCAATTCTTCGTCTGAAAATTTCTGATAATCCTGTGCTAATAGTTTGGCAAACCCCACCATGTACCCCAGAGGGCCTTTCAGGTCGTGGGCAGCGGCATGGGCAAAAGCATCGAGTTCTTCATTACGGGCCTCCAGTTCAGCCGTGCGCTGGCGGAGCATCTCGATGAGAGCGGCATTATCTATGGCAATCGCCGCTGAGGCCCCCAGCGGTTCCAGCAAGGCCAGGTCGGCCTCAGAGAAGCGTGCCGGTTGGGAGTCCACCACCTGTAGCACTCCTACCACCTTGTTTTTCACTCGTAAAGGCACGCTGAGGATAGATTTCAATGTCAGGCCGGTTTGCTGGTCCACGCCCTTGAAATGGCGTTCGTCCGCAGATACATCCGAAATGAGCAAGCTCTGACCTGTCTGTGCTGTCCAACCGACGAACCCCTCACCGGGAGCCAATCGCCAACCGAGCACAACCTCACGGCGGGATCCGGTCGCCTGACGACAGACCAACTCGCCAGTTTGCGAGTCTACCAACCAGATGGAACTGGCTACTACGCCCAACAGACGACGGACCTCCTCCAACACCTGATTCAGCACCTCGTCTAAATCCAGTGTAGAGGTCAATGCCTGACTAGCTCGGGTCAACAGTGCCAATTCACGGTTGCGACGTTGGAGAATCTCCTTCGTGCGTTGCCGGTCTCGTGTCTCATTCAATGTTTGTTGGTAGATTTCTTGGTATCCCTGAATATGAGCAACAAGATCGGTGACATCCTGAATGATGAAAAGGGCATAAAATTCCTGGTTGTTTGGCGCTGGTAACGCGCTGACGATCGTATGCTGTGCCTGGAACGTTCCATCGGGGCGTAGAACGGGAATGATGTAACGGTGAATCTGTGCAGAAAAGACGACCGGAGGCCCACCATCGAAAATTGGGGTCAATCGGTTGACGTACTTGGGGGTTTCCAAGTGAGGCCATATTTCTTTAATAGCTACACCGATGGCCTCTTCCTGTGGAATGCCGGTCCATTCTTCAAGACACCAATTCCAAAATAACACGATCCAATCTCGACTTAGGACGAAAACCCCAATAGGGACATGATCGAGACAACTCAAAATGGATTGTAGATCATTACATTCTGTATGTGCGCCCATTATGAAACGCCTTGATCCCGCCTCTCAGTGACCTGATCAATGAAAGAGGAAGATATAAAAGCGCGTTGGAAGTTCCGGTTCTCCAACAAATCAAGAAATTCCCTGATCATTTATCAGGCACAAAGATAGGTCTTGCTCAAAAAATATGAGCAGGAGTGTCGGCGCGCACCTCGTTCAGGTCAATAGTGACCAAAGAATCATTGGCGAGGAATAACACCAGTTGAACCGCTCGTTGGATTGGTAGACACAGACATCCCGTTCCCGAAACCGGGCCGGTGAAATCGATTTGGACAACTGTATAGCGGCGCGTTAGCTCCTGATCATCCACAGCCCGAAGCAACCCGTTCCCCGATAAGGTTTGGAGGGATATGAGTTGCAGATGGACGGGGATGGAAAAAGTTTCATCCAATACATCCTCGGCCCGTTGGAGGCTGGTTTCAAATGCTTGATTGAGTCTGGTGAACATCTCCATACAATGTGCCTTTGCGAGCGATTCGATCCGCGATCTCGACAGCCTGAGTTACCATCCGGGTGATTACATCGGCCACAGGCTCGACCTGGTCTATCAACCCAACCGCCTGACCGCAAGCCAGCACACCGGCATCTACGTTTCCGTTCGAGAGCATCTGTTTGGTGGCTATACCCGCCACTACGGATAGGATTTCCATCGGATCGGCGGACTCGGCTTCCAGTTTTGCCACCCGTATCGCGGCAGCGTTCTTCCAGGCCCGCAGAGTGTTGTGCAGACTGCCCAAGATCGGGAGAGTGTCCAATTCCGTCGCTTGCATAAGAGCTTGCTTCAGATTTTCATGGATTGGGCATTCCCGAGTAAGCAGTAGCCGCGTACCCAGGGTCACTCCTTCGGCCCCCAATGCCAAGGCGGCCAGCAAGCCACGTCCATCGGCGATCCCCCCCGCTGCCAGGACGGGGATGTTCAACACATCCACGGCACGCGGGACCGATACCAGCGTGCTGATGCCAAATTCGCCAATGTGACCGCCGCCCTCGCTGCCAAAGATCGTGACAGCATCCACACCAATTCGTTGAGCGCTCATAGCATGCCGTACACTGACACACTTGTGCATCACTTTTACCCCGCCGGCTTTCAGGCGTGCCAACAGGTCTGCCGGGGGGCGATGTCCACTCGTCTCCACGACCGGCACCCCCTCCTCCAGGATCACATCCACGTATAGGGCGTTGTCAATGGGACGCAAAGCAGGAAAAAGGCTCAAGTTGACTCCAAAGGGTTGGTCGGTCGCGGAGCGCACCTGTAGTACCGCCTGGCGGAACGACTCCTGACTGTCGAACATCGCTGAAGCCATAATACCCAGAGCACCGGCATTGGAGATCGCAGCAGTGAACTCCGGCCCAGAGATATGCATCATACATCCACCGACAATCGGGTGGCGAATGCCGAACAGTTTCGTTATGCGCGTTTGTAGCATTTTATTTGTGGTTACTACTCAGATTGCCCGGCGCAGCGATTGAAATCGCCTACCACGAGCCTGCGGCTGGGCGTCTGCCCACGCGGACGTGCCTGTCCACACAGGTGGACAGCCGGACGAAGGCCCTCACAGGCGCGGTTTCAACCGCCTAGCCAGTTTAA
>CAZXVB010000192.1:0-6100 GCA_964643875.1 uncultured Anaerolineales bacterium
TGGCAACCTGCGGGAGGGTTGCCCACTTTCCAACTGAAATGAAACGCACCCAATTTTAACAACGGCCCAAATTATAGCACAAGTCCGGCAATCACGGTAGTGACGCTACGTACAACTGGCCGGCAGCAATCACATACATCCGCCGGTTGACCTCGTCCACAGAGATCGCTTCCAATCCCTCGAAAGCATCATCGGCGTAGAATTGAGCGCGAAAAGTGCCATCCGAATTCAGAACCACGATGCGCTGATGGCCGGCGTCGGCGATGTAGATCGTGCCGCTTCCCCCGACCGGATCGACGGCCAGCGCGACAGGTTGTAAGAGGTCTTTGGGGACACCACGCATTTGGAATGTCCCCTCCGGTTCGCCGCCCAGAAACTTCATCACCGTCCCATCATCAAACAGGAGATAGACGAAACCATCTATGGCCATGTCTCGCGCCCCAGCCAATGATCGAGGGGGCAAGGTAAAGTAGTTTTCCGGTGGATTGGGGTATGTCTCTCCCTGGGGGATATAACGATAAATCTGATTGGCGGCAGTATCCAACACATAAAAACGCCCCTGGTATGTATCCACTGCAATCGGTGACCCCGGCGGTGTTCCCAAAATGGAGCGACTAAGATGAGGGAGTCCCCTGTCCCCTTCCCACTGCGGATCATAGGTCGTCAAGCCGCCATCTTCCTCCAGGATGAGCAATCCGCTCGTCTGACGGCCATTCCCGGCCTCTACCCAGGCAAAGTCCAGCATTTGGCCGACCGTGCCGCCATCAATGTTCTGTTCGACGGAAACCAGGGGAGGAGTATCATCCATTTCCAACAGACCATCTCCGGCAGCATTCAGCGTCAAACGCCACACCCGCCCGGCGGACGAGTCGAGTACGAAGATCATATTCCCATGTGTGACCAAGCGGCGAGACGCGGCGCTTTCGCCCAGGTCTCTCAATGGGATCAGAGCCAGGCGGGTGACGTTATCGAGAGTATCCAGAGCGGCCTGGGCCTGGGCTTGAAGTGCCACGGCAACGGGATCGTCGGGCCGCAAGTCTGTGGCCAAGCGGGCATATTGGATCGCGGCTTCCCAATGGGAGCGAGCACTCTCCGGTGCATCGTCCGTCTGGGCAGCCGCGATCTCTGCCTGGGCCTGTTCAACTAGCCCTTGATAGCGTGCTTCCTCTCCAAACGTGGCGTAAACCCCCATTACGATAAGGGCTAGCAGAATCGGGATAGCGACAGCGATGGTCATCATCACTGTACGATGGTCTTCGCGCCGGGTCGGTGTGCGCGGGCGCACTGACCGTAGTCGTCGCCCAACATCCCGCTGGCTGGCGGGAAGCATACGCTGAAACAGGGTATGTGCACCGGAGAGCACATTGGCCCCGATGGACACCAATCCCTGCCCCGCCGACCGGGCACTGCGCAGCAAGGCCATCGGTACCTCTGGTCTAAGGGAGACGGCTCCCGCTTCGCGCTCCAGGGGAGGCATCGCCCTGGCCTCGCTGGTCTCCGGTCGGACGTTGAGTGCCTCAGCAGGAAACGGTTCCGTCGGGAGAGAAAGAGGGATCGCCGCCTCTGGAACTGTGATCGGCTGAGAGATTGCTTTCCGATGCGACGTGTCATCCGGTAAGGGCCACCGGGCGATGAGGGCTGTAAAATTGGTTATGCTTCCGATCTGCTCCAGGCCGTCCAGCATTTCCGAAACGTCCCCCCAGGAAAGCACCTGCGCCAACCCGGCTTCGCCAGCGCGTTGACGCAATGCCGGTGAAGCCAACAACAAACAATCGCCGGGCGAGAGAAAGACATGGTCCAAGCAAGTATCGGCAATGCGACTTGTGCCCAGAGGAATCATCGCCTTCTCTGGAGAAAAGAACTCCAACTGCCCTTCCCGTATGAAACAGACGTCCACCGGGCCTGACCGTAGCACAAACAAGTCTTCCCCGTTGGAAACGGCGCACACGATTCCGCCCAGGCATCGGTCGGTCGGCGCGACGTCTAGATTGGCTAAAAACAAATGCCGGTTGGCCGCAGAGACGGCTTGCCGCAACGCCGAAGTGACGCTGCCATCCGTCGCCCAATACGTCTGAATTGCCACGGCGCGCAATTCGCGGTATATGCGATTTGCCATCGGGCCGGTCAGATCCATCAGAATGAACAATTGATCGGACAGCCGGCTGCGAGCTGCCTGGGGGGAAGGCCCAACAGAAAAACCCCAGTGGGCAGCGTCCTTCCGACGCACACCGTCTACGACACGAATCACACCGACGTGTGGTTTTTTCAAAGGGGCATCGGCAATACTCATTGTGGTATTCCTCCCTCGACAGGCCAAAGTATTATCGTGTAGATTATACAGCTAATGCCCGCGACGAACAAGCGCGGTATCTCATAGAAGCGGGGCTTGTCCATGCCTCTGCGGGCAGGGCGACGGAGATGGTTGCTCCTATCACGGCGGGAGGTGGGGAAGAGGATCAGAAAGGTGACCGTCACTTTGGAGATGACGGTCACCTGCACGATGCTATTTTCGGGGCAGCACCGGAATCCCCATTCCAGCGCTTGCCCTGGTTCATTTTCGGAGCAGTTGACATGTTCCCTTTTCCGGGTAACCGAGGGCATTGCCCTCAGCTACCCGGCGGGATTTTCGGAACAGCCGTTCAGATATCGCCTAGCCCGACCGCATCACTATCGGCAGGTAGATGCCAAACGACGGATCCAGGAAGTTCGGGATACCATCTTCATCCTCGTCGCCTGTGCCCTCCTCGGAATCCGGGAGGCCATCTCCGTCGGAATCGAGGTCGAGGTAATTGGGCGTCCCGTCTCCATCGGCGTCGGTGTCCTCGCAGTTGGGTGTCCCATCTCCATCGGAGTCGAACGGGTTGTCGGTACAGAAGGGGGGGGTGTTCTCATCGCGCGTGGGAATGCCGTCGTTATCGTCATCTTCGTCGAGATAGTCAGGCGTGCCGTCCTCGTCCGTGTCCTCGCAGAACTGGGCCGACCCGCTCGTACACTCTGTAGCATCTGGCACACCATCGCCATCCGAGTCGGCTGTGATCATGATAGAGCGCGAGGCACTTGCGCTGCCGCCCGCGTTGGCTGCCGTCACCGTCACGGTGTACGTCCCAACGCTCGACCATTTGAAGCTGGCCGTGTCGCTGAGGCTCCGACCGGTATGCACGATTTGTGTTTGTGCGTCTGCCAGCCACGTATAGGTGAGCGGCGTGGTCGTCGTCGCCGGGACCGTGGCGGTGAAGGTGTGCGCGAACAAGATGCTGCCGGTATTCGCTCCCACCAACAATACCTGCCCCGGGGCAGTCGCAGCCGGCACGAGTGTGATGGTGTGAGTGTCGCTGGCCGTTCCTCCGTTCTGGAGGGTGCCATTCCGTGCTGTGACTGTAATGGTGTGTGTGCCCGCTGCCGTGCCGGTGAACCAGAACGTGGAGACCGTGCTGGAGATCTGTGCCGTATGCGGTGCCTGTCCCGGTGCTTGCCAGGTAAACGTGATCGGCAACGTCGCCGAGACGGGGGCCGCCGTTGCGGTAAAGAGGTAGCCACCCCCTATCTCGCCATTGGTCGGGCCGGTGATGGCGACCGTCTGCACATTCTCGATTGCATCCCGATAGTTGGGCAATCCATCGCCGTCAGAGTCGCCAGTTCCCTCGGTTGCATCGGGGACACCATCGTTGTCCGAATCATCATCCAGGTAGTCAGGCGTGCCGTCGCCGTCGGTATCCACCGGGTTGGCGGGATCGTCGCCGGCCTCGATTGCGTCAAGGATGCCGTCGCCATCTGAGTCATCGTCCATATAGTTGGGGACGTTGTCTCCATCAGTATCGTCGCAGACATACCCCCCTGAACACTCTACCCCGTCGGGAATGCCATCACCATCGGAATCGCCGCCGGGCGTTGGCTCGCCATCCGAGTCGACGTCCAGATAATCCGGGATGCCGTCCCCGTCACTGTCGCCAGTGCCTTCTGTGCCGTCAGGGGTACCGTCACCATCGGCGTCGGTGTCCAGGTAGTCGGGTGTACCGTCGCCATCGGTGTCCTGTGTGTTGCTCTCGATATAATCGGGGATGCCGTCGTTGTCGCTGTCCGTGGTTCCCTCATCTGCATCCGGGATACCGTCCCCGTCCGAGTCGGTGTCCAGGTAATCAGGGGTGCCGTCGTTGTCGGTGTCCACCGGGTCCGTGGGATCGTCGCCGGCCTCGATCTGGTCCGAGATGCCGTCGCCGTCTGAGTCGGTGTCCAGGTAGTCGGGGATGCCGTCGTTGTCGGTATCGCCAGGGCCTTCGACGGCGTCTGGGATGCCGTCATTGTCGGCGTCCGTGTCCAGGTAATCGGGTGTACCATCATCGTCGCTGTCCCCCGGCCCTTCGACTACGTCGGGGATGCTATCGGCGTCGCTATCGTAGGTGAAGTTGATCTCCGGGACCTGGTAACGACCATACGGGCCGGTCTCCACCCACTGGGGAACCAGGACGTCGCCGGATATCGGCTCGGTCGTCGTCAGTCCATCGAAGCTAAAGTAAACAAAGCCGGTGTAGATGCCGCCGAGGTAAACCTGCACAGTGTGAGTCAAGTGATTCAACAACACACCAGCGTCGTTGACTTCGAACTCGCGGATGCCGACCCAGGATCCGACATTGGCGTACGCTATGCCGGTATCCCCCCAGATACCGGAGGTGTACACGGCGGCCGGCGCATAACTGGAAAACTCGCGCAGCCACCCGGTCCCGTCCCCCATCACCCGCACACTGATCCCTTGGGTGATCGGCTCTGGGGCGGCAACTGTCCCGGTTAACACCTCCACCGCGCCGTACCAGATTTGCAGGACGTCCAGGTCACTGTGCGTACCAATAGTGTTGTCCTGGTGGAGTGTGTACCGATCCACGGGGGCCGTGTCCAGAGAGTAGATGCCATATGTGCCATTCCGCTCGATAGTATTGTTCTTGATGATGGGAATGGAAAGGATGTCATCGTTCGCTTCCGCCGGATCGTAGGTACTGTTGAAGTCGGGCAGGTTGTAAATGCCATAGGAAGTGTTATCGGCGATGGTATTCCCGGTAATTAACGGAGAAGCGCCGATGTTATAAATACCTATGCCGGTGTTATTGGTGATGATATTGCCGAGAAACAGATTGTCGTAGCCGCCGAGCGATGTGGGCAGGTCCCCCGGCGGCTGGTGTGTACGGTCGTTGACGATTGCCGCCTGGGGCGTGCAACCCGCGCCATTGGTGTGGATCTGATTGCCGATCACCTGGTTGTCGGTGGCCGGCGCGAAAGGATCGCTTGAAATACCTGCTCCGCCACGCACATAGACCCCGTAACATCCATTACCAACGATCACGTTATCCTGGAGCAAGTTATCGTGCGCCCCACGCTGAATCACGATGCCTTTGTCTCCGTTCGAGGCGATGGTCGAGCTGAGCACGGAGATATGGTGGGCCGGTGTGACAACCGTGCCGGCATATTTGGCCGAAATCAGAATACCGTCGTTCAAGTTACCCCGGATCAAACAATCGGTAATCGTGCTATGATCGGAATCGTTGGTGAACAACACACCGGTGGTGTTGGACAACAAGTGAGTATGCACGATCTGTGTGTTATCTCCATAGATATCCAGCCCCCAGCAACTGGAACAATCGAAATTTTTGAAAATCACCCCATCCACGGTGACATTGTTGCTCTTGATCCACAAGCCAATGGAACCACTGGTAGTCAGGTCCTGCCCATTGATCGTGACATCGGGCTTACCGTCGTCATCCAGGTCGCCATCCACGAAAACCGGGCCGTTGGTCGCCCGGTCAATGCTCCGGCTGACCCGACTCACGGTGATGACGTAGGGCGCATCGAAGGTAATCGTCACCGGATCGCTACCGCCGGCGCTGCTGGCAGCCGCTACGGCCTCGCGGAAGGAACAATGAGTAGCATTACAGAAGCTATCCCACTCATCGTCATTAGTATTGACGGTATACACGGTACCGGCGGCGTACACCGGATCGCCGGGCAGGGCGGTCATTGTGAATATAACGAGAAGGAGTGTTCCGCCCGCCATCAGCAAAGCGCTTACAGCAAATAAAATCCGATTATTACGCATTTCTTCCTCCTTAAATCA
>CAZXVB010000193.1:0-6096 GCA_964643875.1 uncultured Anaerolineales bacterium
CAGGCCCTACAGGCTGACTTTCAGTCAGCGCAGGCAGCCGATTTTTTGAGGCAGCTCAAAGTGTAAACCAATTCCCAAGAGAAAATGAACCATCCCGGTGAATGGCATCGGAAAATTGGCAGCCGGCCCCAAGAAGGAGTAAACGTATGGTTACCAAGCGACAACTGGGCATAATGGTCATGGTCGGTGGCGGATTGACCTTGCTGGCTGTTTTTGCGACCGATTTGTTCGGCGCCGGTCAATGGAGTGGTTTTGGGCCGGTGCAACGCATTGGGCTAACCATGAGTATAGGCGCGGTTCTGGTTGGCGGCCTCCTGATCCGCCTGGGAGATCGTCCGGCCTGACCACTTTGCTGGAAGAATACCCTCTTGAAAAGTAATTGCCGGTTATCAAAGTAGAGCCAATTCCAATGAAAACATCTTCCTCGCCCGTGATCTCAACATCGAAACTTGTTTCTCTCTGTTCCCTGTGTCTGGTGAGTCTAGCTATTCTGGTGTACGTTGTTTATTTGGCAATCTATGTGGCTTACGCGGCTGATTTGTTCCAATGGCCGTTCGATTACGACCAGGGTGAGGGGTTCGAACTGTACGATGCCATTCTGTACAGCCAAGGGGAGTGGCCGTACCGGGATAACGCGGTATATCCGTTCTACGCCTCCAATTATCCGCCGCTTTTCCATTTGCTGATTGTGCCCCTGTTGCCATTCTTTGGCCCCAGCGTCGTCGCCGGCCGGGTAGTTTCCTTCGTCTCCACACTGGTCACCGGTGCGACCATCGCCCTGGTGGTGCGCCGTCAGGTAGGAGGGTGGTTCATCCCCCTGATCTCCGGGCTGTCGTTCTGGGCATCCAATTACATATACCAGGTGGGGCCGTTGTGCCGCATGCACATGACGATGGTGATGTTCGAGACATTGGCGGTGGCGCTCATCGCCGGCTTCGAGCATCCCCAACACGGCCGGCGGAATCTGTTGCTGGGATTGTTGGCTTTGTTGTGCGCCGGTTATACCAAGCAAATGGCCATTTTCACCGTCATAGCGACTCTCTTCTACATCTTCCTTCGGGATATCCGACAGGCCGTCGTGGCGGGCGTGGGACTGGCCCTGACAGCCGGCTTGATCTTCTGGTGGCTGAACTATGCCACTGATGGTCAGTGGTGGGTCAACACCATTCAGGCCAATGTGAACACCTACGATTACCGTCAGACAATTTTCCTCTTCAAACAGTGGTTCCGTTTGCATACCCTGTTCGTAGTGTTGGCGGTGGGATATCTGGCCTATGAGTTATTTTGGGACCGTCTATCGGTCTATTCGTTGTGGTTCCTATTTTCACTGGGATCAGGGGCATTGAGCGGTAAGTGGGGAGCAGGGTTCGGCTATTTCACAACCGGTGTCGCAGCGGCCTGTCTGACCTCCGGCCTGGCCCTGGGGCGATTGAAGGGCGTGCATTGGCCAACGGTGGAGAAACGCCGAGGGCTTGCGTTCCTTTCCTTTCCATCGTGGACTCGTGCCCTGGGAGGCCTGATGGCAGTGTTGTATCTGATTCAGGCCCCCCGTATGCTCCATTTGCCCACCGATGGTCCACTCTTCGGCCCGCTGGCCCAGGCGTTGGGCGTGGATGATGCATTGGTGTACGGTACGGCCGACCAATTGGCCTCTAACCACTGTGCGCCGGTTCCGTACCACGACGCGATGGGATATACTCAACTGGGCCACCGGCTCTCACTGGCGGATTATACCGCCGGCGCGCGGATCCTCGACTACGTCCGCACAGCCGATGGCCCGGTCTTTAGCGAAGAAGCGATGTTCAGCCTGCTGGCCGGCAAACCGGTCATCACCAACCCCACACAACTCCTGAACCTGTATAAGAACGGGCTGTTAGATACGACGGACATAATCGCGCGGATAGAGGCCGAAGAGTTTGGACTGGTGATCTTTCGCGCCCAGTTTTACCCGCCGCCGGTGTTGGAAGCGATTGGGCAACACTACCACCCGGTCGAGCACGTGTGCATGAACGGATTCTATTACCACCTACTTTGGCCCAATCGGGTGCTGGATCATAGGGATCACTTGGCCGAGTAGCCCCGCGAGTAAGGAAGACGTATGCCACAGGCCATCACCCGTATTGGAGGGTCAGATCATCATCGGCAGGCCATCTCTGTAGGGTTGGTTCTCCTGACGATGCTTGGCGTCTACGCCATCACGGCCGGGGTCTCGCTGGGACGCCCATCCCTGGCTCCACATTTCGTCTACCTGGCCGATGCCTTTCTCCACGGGCAGCTTCACCTGCGTCACGTCCCCGATCCACCCTATGACTTGACGGCCTTCGACGGCCGGTGGTACGTATCCTTCCCCCCCCTGCCGGCCGCATTGATGGCCCCAGTGGTCGCCATACGTGGACTGGCTGTCT
Organism: uncultured Anaerolineales bacterium; assembly: GCA_964643875.1. Lineage (GTDB taxonomy): Bacteria > Chloroflexota > Anaerolineae > B4-G1 > B4-G1 > CAZXVB01. The sequence goes on from CAZXVB010000193.1 coordinate 2,406, forward strand.
CGGACATTGCCGTCAGCGTCGCCATAGGCGCTTGTGCCGTGGCCTTGTTTCATGCCCTGCTGATCCGACTGGAGAGCCGGCCGAACACCCGCCGATGGTTGACCTTGTTGTTGGGGATGGGTACGCCGCTCTGGTACTGCGCGGCGCTGGGTTCCGTCTGGTTCAGCGCCCATGTGGTCGCAGTGATGTGCCTCTGCCTGTACCTGTTGGAAGTGATAGGACAGAATCGCCCCTGGTGGGTCGGATTCTGGCTGGGAATGGGGTTCCTGGCCCGTGCGCCGGTCCTGTTAGCGTTTCCTCTCAGCCTGGCAATGGGGCTGGATGCGACGCTCGAATCCGGTTGGAGGGCTGCCTGGCGATCAAATCGGAAAAACTGGAAAGCGAATGCACGTTTTGTGTGCCTCTTGGGATTAGGCCTGGCCCCCGCATTGTTGGGGCAAGCGCTTTACAATCAACTGCGCTTTGGTGCTCCCTGGGAATTCGGCTATCGCTGGATGAACAGCCCCGACGCGCTGCTGACACGACAGGAGCAATGGGGGCAGTTCAGCCTGCATTTCTGGCCGGAGAATGTGTACACGATGCTCGTTCGGCCTCCGATCGTCTCCGGGCCTCCGCTCAGCCTCACCCCTGACCCGTGGGGGATGGGCCTGCTCTTCACTACACCGGTATTGGTTTTGATGTTGACCACACTGCCGGCCCAGATGCGCCACCGTCGCTTGGCAATTGGCCTGTGGCTTTCCATACTCCTGGTACAGCTTCCCTCATCCCTGTATTTCAACACCGGTTCATTCCAATTTGGTTATCGCTTTGCGCTGGATTGGCTGCCGATGGGATTGCTGTTGATCGCATTGGGGATCAGGGAGGGGGAGCGGAGACTGCCCGCGTGGGGAAAAGCTCTGATCCTGGTGAGCATCGGTATGCATCTATGGGGCGTGTTGTGGATGTATCCAACCTTCAATGGACAACCCTGGCACCAACAATACGTCCGTTGGGGGGCACAGTTGCTGCGCTCGATTGTCGCGCTGTTCGATTGACGAAACGTCAAAGCGGGGATATAATCTTCATAGGTATAGACGCGAGGAAAGGAAAGCGGCTCCCGGCGAACAGGAGGAGACGAATGGGACGACAAGTTATAGACGCGACAACGCTCACAGCGGATTTCACGGAACAGGTGACGCCGGATTGGGAGGACCTGTTTTCGTGTATGCAGTGCGGCACATGCACCTCATCCTGCCCCACCGCGTATGCGATGGACTACACCCCGCGTCAATTGTGGCAGATGATGCGCCTGGGGATGGCCGAGGAGGTGGTGAACAGCCAGACGTTCTGGTTGTGCACCGCCTGCAAGTCGTGCCAGGTGCGTTGTCCACGAGGAATCCCCTTGACCGATACGATGATCCTGTTGAAGGAGTATGCCACTCGCCAGGGGATCAACGTGCCGGCTGGCATGGCGATGTTGAAGGAAATGGTCACCCGGAAGTACAATATCTCTGGAGATAACAACGCTACACGTCAAATCTGGAGTGAGAACCTGGCACACCCCCCGATGGGGGTCCGTCCCCGCAGGCGCCGGGCTGAGACGGTCTACTTCATCGGTTGTGTGGGGTCTTTCTATCCCCGCGTCTACAGCATCCCTCAATCATTGGTGCAGGTTCTGGAGCGCAAGGATGTAGAGTTCACCACCATGGGGGAGGATGAGTGGTGTTGTGGGTATCCCCTCTACGTGGCCGGTATGCGGGACCAGATGGCCGAGTTGGTGCGCCATAACGTCCAGCAAGTGCGCCAAATTGGGGCCAAGCGGGTCATCTTCTCTTGTCCTTCCTGCTACTACGCCTGGGCGCATCTCTACCCGGAGGTGACGGATATGCGGGGGATTCAACTCCAACACGCCGTGGAGTTTTTCACGGATTTGTTCCCCGCCGGAGATGTTTCGTTGGGGCCGGTTGAAGAGGTGGTGACTTACCACGATCCCTGTGACTTGGGGCGCAAGAGCGGCGTTTTCGATGCCCCACGAGAGATATTGGCCCGTATCCCTGGCCTGGAATTTCGCGAGATGGCCGCTAGTCGGGAAAACGCCCTCTGTTGTGGGGGCGGCGGTGATGTTGAGATCTCTGACCCATCGGTCTCCCGGGAGGTTGCTGTCCGTCGGATTGGGCAGGTACAGGCGACTGGCGCCCGCTATGTCATCTCGGCCTGCCAGCAGTGTGTACGCACGCTCCAGGAGGGTGCCCGGCGGGGCAAGGTACGGGTGCGAGCAATGGATATAGCCCAGTTGGTGTGGAAGTCAATCGAAGCAAAAAGTTCGTAAAGAGTTCGTAGAGTGCTTTACAGCCGATCCCCCTGAGCTGCCACTCGTTCACGGAGGCGCATAATTTGGGTTTGTACCTCCTGTGCGTCTTCTCGATGGGAAGAGCGAGTCAGGCGGTATTTGCTGAATGCCAGCTCCGTGGCCAGGTGGTAATACCGTCCCAGTTCCCACCAACGACGGAAATCGCCGTTCATCAGGGCCTTTAAGCGTTCCCCCACCCGCCGCCAGTAGGAACAGATAATCTCATAGTCCCTCTGACTTAATCTCCCATCCGAAACCTCATCGGCCAGCAAGCGGATGAGCCGCCGTTGTTCTTGCACCGTAGCCCAAACGATGCTCCCCAACAAGATGACCACACCTCCCCAATTAGAGAGAAACGCGATCAGGCATGGCCAGATGAACTCAGCCCCTAGCATAACGCTGCCATTGTGGATGGCGTGGGCCGTGATTCCAGCTGCCAGTCCCAGGAACAGCGTAAGCATCCGCACAACCCAGGAGGACATCGTACTGGCAAGTGCTAATCCCAACCCAATGAAACCGGTGAACATCGCATGGTTCAGGCCAAACAGGAAAGCCCGGAAAAAAGTCAACAACGCCATACCGACGGTGCCGCTCTCGATCAGCGCATCGGCAAAGTAGAACACATTCTCGACCGCTGCAAATCCGAACCCGACCAAACCGCCGTATACGATACCATCAAGCAGGCCATCAATCTCTCGACGAAAAAAGATAAACAGGAGCAGCAGGGCCACACCTTTGAAGATCTCCTCAGTGATCGGAGCGACCACCGCTACTCCGACCAGATTGGCCGCCATTGGATCGGCAAGGGAAGAGATAGGAATATCGAGGATCAGCTCGACGATCAACGAGAGCACGATAGCCGGGATAGCTCCCCACAAAAAGGCGGCCAAGAGCAAGCCAAGCGGCTCCTTCTCGTAGCGATCGAACCACCACAGAATCAACGCATAGGCCACCATCGGCCCGATGCCCGCTATCAGAACTAGCAAGATACCAAACAAAACGGCCATTTCTTTTCTCTCTCTCTCCGCAACCTGCGAACTCAGCGTATGGCAGGAGTGTCCACGGTCCCAGTAGCGTCGGACGAACCGGCAGGTAATTCAATAGCCAGGGTTAAGGAAAATTATAACATACCTTGAAGATGATGTAAAATGGGGTTATGTCTTCTCCGCCGGAGGATGATGGGGGCTGAGGTGTTGATAACCCGTATACTGGATTTGTTGGGAAATCCCCACACATAACCGACTTGTCATCTTTCCCGAATCATAGTACACTCTCCACGTCTAACTCCGCGACTATCCACGTACATAGGTTATCAGTGCGAGCGGTGCAGCGATGCGCTATTCCTGGATTTCATTACCCGAC
>CAZXVB010000194.1:0-6082 GCA_964643875.1 uncultured Anaerolineales bacterium
CACCGATGAGGTCAACTCGATGTAACGCAGGTGGACAGCCAGCTTTAGCTCCTCAAGGCGCGGTTTCAACCGTTGGCCTGAATAGTAACCATTCAATTATGGAACCATCCTGGAGAACGGAAGTATGTATCAACGTCCGATCATCGTGTGCACTATTCTGGTTGCAGTGGGTTCCCTCATATTCCTCGTAACCCTTATGTTGGCAACGCCCCGGTCAGTGACCGCTGCACCGACCGCCTATATGCCAGATGTACCCCGCGCCCAGGCACCCAGTGCACCTTACCTTTGTGTCCCCACCCTGCTCTGGCGCCGGCCGGAACTCTGCCCTACGCGCGGCCCCGGCACGACCGCCTATCGCGTCGCCTCGATCCGTCTGCCCGACCCGCTGCCCACCTTGCCAATGATGGAGTTACCTCACAGCGACGATGAGGAAGACCTGTTGCCTCACACCTATGCCCACGTCATCACCACCCCACTCAACATCTATCGCCATCCGATGGAGGCCGCGATGGGGTTGCCCCCCGTGCGGACGATGCTGTCGGGCGACTGGTGGGTGAGTGTGGACGGAATGGTCGAGTATGAGGGACAGCCATGGTATCAAATCAACGAAGACGAATTCATTCCAGGGAATACATTGGCGTTTGCTTCCCCCTCCCACTTCCAGGGGGTTTATTTGACCGAGCAACCGCAATATCCTTTTGCCTGGGTCAATCGCTGGGTACAACCTTCGACCCTGCCCCAGGGGCCGCTCAACGAAGCAGTAACGCTCAGTCGCTATCAGTTGGTAACTCTCTTTGCTGAAGAGCGGAGAGGTGACGAGATTTGGTACCTGATCGGCCCCGACCAATGGCTAGAACAATCGTTTGTATCCCGGGTGGACGTAGACCCGCCACCGCAAGAGGTTGCCCCAGGGGAAAAGTGGATCGAGGTGGACATATTCGAACAGACCATCGCGGCCTACGAAGGAGAGCGAATGGTGTACGCTACCCTAATCTCCAGTGGTCGTTCCAGCACGGCGACCCCTCCCGGCATATATCGCCTATGGGCCAAGATTCGAGAAGGCAAGATGAGCAATCCCGACGTCGAAGATGGCAGTCCGGCGTATTACTATATCGAGGATGTCCCCTGGACACTGTATTTCCACGAAGGTTACTCGATCCACGCAGCGTTCTGGCACGACGCCTTTGGGTTTACCCGTAGTCATGGATGTGTCAACCTGGCTCCCCGAGACGCCCATTGGTTCTTCGACTGGTCCGACCCCTATATGCCGGATACGATGGACCAGCTTTACATTGGCGAGGGCACACCTGCCACCTGGGTGTGGGTCCACTTTACTTCCCCTTTCGAGCCTCCGAATGAGCCTCAAAGTGAGTCGGGTGTGTTTCAACTGAGTTGGAGACCCTCCCGCAGGTTGAACTCAAAGTCGCTTTATGCGCGGATTTGCCTTCAAAAACCGAGTGTTTTGGCATCGAAAAATGGCAACCTGCGGGAGGGTTGCCCACTTTCCAACTGAAATGAAACGCACTCAAAATGAGTCTCCCGACGCTTAAGCTAACGAATCGTCCTGACGCGCCGCCTGGGGCTGAACACACCGAGCATCACCGGAAAATGGACGATGAATAATAACGGTGAAACGCCAAAGATGAAAACAGACTCATTGGCAACAGCAATGAAACCACCGCTACCGTGGCGTCGCTTTTCGGGGATCGCGCTCCTCCTCATCGTGGGCCTGGTGGCGGCCCTGGCGGCTTCCTGTGGCAACGATTCCGCCCCTGCCTTTACGCCCACACCGACCCGGACGCCTCGCTACACACCAACCTTCACACCTTCCCCCACATGGACGCCGTCGCCCACGCCGACACCTGCCTGGCCGGTCAGCCTGTACGTGCCGGAGGGATTGCCGTCATCCGTGGCCGAGGAGTTAGCCACAGCGTTGAATGAGCATAGTGATCTATTCATTCCGGCGGATTCCGCCGAGATGGCCGACGTGGCCGTCTCACTCGCGCCCCCCGCCGAAGCGCGACTCATCGCCGGCTGGACATATGCCCTGGTCGCCCCATTCCCAACACTGACGGACGCGGTATCGTGGACGCAGGTCATCAGCCATTGGCAGGGTCTGCCGGCCAGCACGCTGCCGTTTGCCGGTCGTCCACTCCTGATGAGCGCGGATACCGCCGCTACACTGTCGGCCATATTGGGCACACCTGCGCCCGGAGCAGTAGAGACGCTGCCCCCGGAAACGATCCTTCCCCAGGCGTGGGATACCCGTCCATCCTGGGCGATTGTACCTTTCGACCAGTTGGAACCACGTTGGAAAGTGCTCTACGTAGATCACGTCTCGGCGTTGGCCCCCCGGCTGGACGTGGAACCATACCCCCTTACAGTGCGGGTCGGAGTCACCGGGCTGGAGCGCGGAATCGCCAAACTGACGGAGGTGTTGGGAGGATACCTCACCAACCGCGACCCTTCCAAACTTTCCACCGTCGTGATGACCGGCGTGACGGCCCTGACACGCGCAACGGCCATGCGGATGGATCGCCACGGCGTCACTTATCCGGCCGAAGATATCCGACCGTGGCTGGTCGGAGCCGATATCACACACATCAGCAACGAAGTCTCTTTTGCCGACGATTGTCCCCCTCCGTCGGGATATACGACGATGGTCTTCTGCTCCGCCCCCAGTTACTTCGATCTGTTGGAGGACATAGACGTGGACGTGGTCGAACTGACCGGCAACCATTTGCTGGATTGGGGTCTGGAGGCAATGAAGCTTTCCTTGCTGATGTACGACACGCACGGAATTCCGTACTACGGCGGCGGGTGGAACCTGCTCCAGGCGCAGCGCCCCATCACCATTCGTCACAATATCCACACCTTTGGCTTCCTGGGATGCAACCCGGCCGGACCCCCCAGCGATTGGGCGACGGAGGACCTGCCCGGATCAGCCCCCTGCAACTACGGCCAGGTCGCCGACCAGCTCGGCCCGCAGATTAAAGAGCTTCGCCAACAAGGAGCGATTCCCATTGTGACGCTTCAATATCTGGAGACGTACAGCTACGAGCCGACCGGGCAACAACGGGCCGACTTCCGGGCATTGATTGAAGCCGGGGCCGAGATCGTGAGCGGTAGCCAGGCGCACCAACCCCAGGGGTTCGATTTCGTGGAAGGGAAGTTCATTCACTACGGGCTGGGCAACCTCTTTTTCGATCAGATGCAGTCTTTGGAGACTCGTCAGGAGTTCATAGACCGCCACGTGTTCTACAACGGTCGGCACATCAGCACCGAATTGTTGACCGCTATACTGGAAGATTATGCTCGCCCTCGGCCGATGACACCCAAGGAGCGAGAGATGTTATTGCAGACAGCCTTTGCTGCCAGTGGATGGTGAGCCGGCGGATTTACCGTCGTCACACCATGCGGGGGACCCGGGCCAGAATCTCCGAAACGACCTCGTAGTTGATCGTACCCAACCACTCGGCCACTTCTTCGGCGCTGATCTCGTCGCTCCCTTGGCGTCCGATCAGCACCACCTCGTCCCCCACTCTCACGTTGGGGATGTGGCTGACGTTGATCATCGTCTGATCCATACACACACGCCCCACAATGGGGGCACGCTGCCCCCGAACCAGTACGGCCTGCCAACGGGTAGGGGCGCGCCGGAATCCGTCGGCATATCCCACCGGGATAACGGCGATGGTCTCCTCCTGCTTGGTCTGGTAGGTGTTGCCGTAGCTCACGTAACTGCCGGCGGGCAAGGTCTTGACCTGTGCAATCGTCGTTTTCCATGTCAGGGCAGGTCGAAAGCCGGCCGGCAAGGGGACGTGGGGCGAGGGGCGCAGTCCATACATCGCCAGGCCCAGCCGCACAGTGTTGAAATGCGATTCCGGCAGTCGAAGGATGGCGGCCGAGTTAGCGCAATGGACGATCGGAAAGGTCACACCGACCTCCGCCAACCGGGCGAGCACGTCCCGAAAACGACTCAACTGCCAGCGAGTATACGCCAGGTCGGCGTCGTCAGCCACGGAGAAATGGGTGAAGATGCCTTCCAGGCTCAATCCAGGCAAGTCGCGTATTTGTTGGATGAAAGGCACGATTTTGTCGGGCAACAATCCCAAACGCCCCATCCCGGTATCCACTTTGATGTGCACCGCCACCTCTCGCCGCAGGCCGACGGCGGCGCGACTGATAACCCGCGCGATGTCGGTATCGTACAGGGTCAGGGTAATGTCGTGGAGCAGAGCTTCCCGGATCAACCAAGCCGGCGTGTACCCCAACACGAGGATCGGGGCACTGATGCCTCCTTCACGCAGTGTGATGGCTTCATTCACCGAGGCCACGGCACAAGCAGCCGCCCCATTGTTCAATGCGGTGCGGGCGACAGCCAGAGCACCATGACCATAGGCGTCAGCTTTCAATACCGCCATAATTTTCACCTGCGGGCCAACAATCTCCTTGATCTGCCGCACGTTGTACGCTACGGCCTCCAGGTCCACCTGCATCCAGGTCGGACGGGTCGGACGTGCCACCCGGACAATCAGGCCGTTTTCACGCTGTAATATGCGTTCACGGTCACCCGATTCAGCCAGGAGTCCTGCTACTACCTCCTCCATCCGCGCCTCGACGTCCCCTTTGATCAGCACGACGTCCCCCGGACGAAGTTGGGGCTTCAGGTGGCGAATCACGTCGCGGGCAGTGTAGCTGATCCAGATATTGGCATCAGGCAAACCGGCCTCCTGGGCCGCCTCAGCGATCCACACGGCGCGTTCTCCTTTGACAAACAACAGGTCCACAAAGGCCGCCGCCGCTCGGCCCACCTGATGGTGCCCTTCGACAGCGTACCCACCCAACTGGGACATATCCCCCAGCACAGCGATGCGTCGTTGAGCCGGGTAGTCGGTCAATGTCGAAAGGGCCTGGAGGGCCGTGGAGGGGCTGCAACTGGCGGACCCATCCAGGATCAGCGCCCCGTCATACCCTTGCATAAGCTGCAGATGTCCCGCGCCGGACGTCAATTCCTCCATTGCATCCAGGATGTCATCCCAGGAAATGCGGTACGCCAAGCCGACAGCGATGGCCGCCAGTACCGTGTAGACCTGGTGACGGCCCAGGAGCCGGGTGCGCACCTCTGCCTTGGGGGGATATCCAGGCGTGCCCAAGCCGCTGACGCCGGGGAAATGGACGCTGAATTGAAGTCCCTCGGCATCCATCCGCAGGCCCGAAGCCACGATGTCGGCGTCAGGGCTGAGACCATAAGTCACCACGCGAGCGGAGGTGCGGCGTTGCATCGCCTGCACGTGGGGGTCGTCGTAGTTCAGGATAGCGATTCCATCAGGAGGTAACATCGCAACCAACTGGCCTTTTTCCTGAGCGATAGCTTCCAGACTACCCAGGTAGGCCAGATGAGAATGGTCAATCCGAGTCACCACTCCGATTTGGGGGCGGGTCAACTCGGCCAGAAAACGGATGTCGTCGAAGGCGTGACAGGCCATTTCCAGAACGGCCACTTCGTGCTCTGGGGTCAGGTCGGCCAATGAAGCGGCCAGGCCAAACCGGTCGCTCAGCTCCGGGGGATTGCGAAAGACAGTATGCCGGGTACGTAATATCGCTTCGATGGCCCGACAGACGTCTGTCTTGCCGCTTGAGCCGGTCACACCGATCACTTGCAACGACCGCCGGGCAAGGATATATCCGGCCCACTCGGCCAGAGCGATCTGGGTATCGGGAACGACGATGCAGGGAACGGGCGGGTCCGGCGGGGCAAACTGGCAGAAGATGCCGCCGGCGCCCTGTTGGATGGCATGGGCAATGTAATCGTGTCCGTCCCCACCGCCCTCGGTCTTGACTGCAACGAACAAGTCGCCGGGCCGGATGCGCCGCGAATCGTGGGAGAAGGCATTGAAGCGGGTCGGTTGCGCCGGACCGACCAATTCCCCGCCGGTTGCTGTCAATAGATCGTGTAAGTCAATCATCGCATTGTGCAGTAGGGATTCGTGGGGGTAAACCAGCCTCCCGCAGGTTTATACAGGAATCTGGAGTCTGGCAAATTTCAAAAGGCTTAATAATTTTTACATAGGACGCAGAT
>CAZXVB010000195.1:0-6071 GCA_964643875.1 uncultured Anaerolineales bacterium
TGGAGCAGTGAATTTGTCAGATTTAGCCAGGCGCGGTATACTTCACACCGTATGCGTCTCAATCGCTTGGTTCTCCAGGGATACAAATCGTTTGCCAGCAAGACTGAGTTTGTCTTCCCGACGGGCATTACGGCCATCGTCGGCCCTAATGGATCGGGCAAGAGCAACATCGCTGATGCGATTCGCTGGGTACTGGGCGAGCAAAGCCTCCGCTCTTTGCGTGGGAAATCGTCTGCCGATATGATCTTCGCCGGGGGGCGCCGCCGTGCACGCGCCGGTATGGCGGAAGTCTCCATCACCCTGGACAATGCCGATGGCTGGTTGCCCATTGAATTCAGCGAGGTGACTATCTCCCGCCGGGCGTACCGCTCCGGCCAGAATGAATACCTACTCAACGGGGCACGGGTGCGGCTGCGGGACATCACCGAGTTGTTGGCTGAAGGCGGTCTGGGGAAACTGACGTACGTGGTCATTGGCCAAGGACTGGTGGATGCGGCTCTTTCTTTGCGCCCTCAGGAGCGACGGATGTTGTTCGAGGACGCAGCCGGTATCGGCCTGTACCGCTCTCAGCGAGAGGAGGCTCTGTGCCGCCTGGAGGAGACGGAACGCAATCTGGAGCGAGTGTACGATATCATCAGTGAGATCACGCCGCGCCTGAAGCGTTTGGAACGGGACGCCAAGCGGGTGACTGAATACCAACGGATCGAAGCGCACCTGGAGCGCCTTCAGCGCACGTGGTATGGCTATCTGTGGGGACGTCAACAGGCGGTTCTAGACCAAGCGCTGGCAACGGTGGCCGTCTTGGAGACCCAATTGGCGGACCGGCAGGCGAATCTGGCCAAGTTGGAAACCCGGCTTGTTCAACTCCGCCAGCAAGAAGCGGACCTGCGCACCCAGTTACAGGACTGGCATTCGGAAAGCGCGGAATCGCACACTATTTTGAATGGTATTCAGCGGGACATGGCGGTCGCCGAGGAGCGTGCCCGTCTGCTGCAATTGCGCCGCGAGGAATTGGAAGCCGAGCTAGAGCCGTTGGAAGAGCAGCGAGCCGCCCAGGAAGAGAAAATTGTCCAAGCCGAGCGACAAATCGAGGCTCTGGAGCGAGAACAGGTTCAGTCGAACGAGCGCCTGGCGGCCGTCGAAGAGGCCCTGGCAGAAGCTCAGGCCTTGTTCCAACCTCTGGCCCGGCGACGGGCGGAGTTGGAACAGGCTCTGGAAGAACGGCGGGGCCAATTGGACGAGATTGATCGCGCCATCCAGACAATGCAGGAGGAAGCAGCCCGTCGCATCCGGGAACGGGCTGTCGCCGAAGAACGTGCCCGCCAGTTGGAGGTCCGCCGGGCGGAGTTGGTCGCGGAACTAGCGCCGTTGGAACAAGAACAGGCTGCCCAGGCCGAGCGGATCCAGTCCATACAGGCCCAGGTCGCGCACTGGAAATCCGCACTGGACGAGCACCGTCAGCACCTGCTCACATTGGAAAGCCGTACCGCATGGCAAGCGGAGCGGCTCACGGCATTGGATGCTCATCAACAGAAAAAAGAAGCTCTTCTCCAGAAACTACGCCGAGAACAGGAGGTAATGGCGCAATTGCGTACCGCACTCCACGATGCTCAGGCCGAGGTCGCTCGTCTCACCGGCGAGCAGGAGGCTTTGCGCCGTCGGCGTGCTGCCGGTGCGGTCTACGATGCCGGTGTGCAGGCTTTCCTGGACGCCAACCTGGAAGGCGTGCTTGGTCCATTGGCTACCCTGATCCGGGTGCCGGAGAAGTGGGAGGAGGCTATCGAGGCCGCGCTGGGGAACGATCTCCAGACAGTCGTCGTGACCCATGCAACCCTGGAACAGGAGGCCCGGCGTGTGTTAGAGAGGAGCGCTGGCAGAGTAACCTTGTTGCCGCTGGATCGTCTGCGTCTGCCACCAGCGTTACCCCCTCAGGCCAAAGGGGCCACAAATGTCATCGCCCCGCTCGACCCTTCAGCGCTTGCCGTCATCCAACCGGCCATTGAGGCCTTGTTGGGCAACGTGGCCCTTTGTGAGAGTCTGGAAGAGGCCCAGGCTCTCCTCCCACAAATGCCCCCCGGCAGTTGTTGTGTGACGGCCGACGGCAGTGTTTTTCGCACCACCGGGGCAGTTTCTGTGGGGCAGATCTCCGTTGCCGGCCTTCTGGCGGATGAACGGGCATGGCAAGAGTTGCCGGTGGAACTGGCGGCCGTTCGTCGTCGGTATGAGGAGACCGAACACCGTTTGCAAGAGGCTTCTGACCGAGTCGCAATGCTGGAGGAGGAGCTGGCTACCTTGGAGCGGCGAATAACGGAAGCAAGAGAACAGGCCGCCCGTGCCCATCAGGAGGCGGTGGCCCAGGCACAGACGGCACTAGCCGTGGCGCAAGAGTCCTTGAAACACCACGAGGAAACCCTCCAGCGAGAAAGCGCACTGGAACAACAGATGCAGGCGGAGCTTCGTTCTCTGCAGGAGCAAATTCACCAGGTGGAAGCGGAGCGGGCCGAGATAGTTGCCCGTCTGCAACCTCCATCGGAGGATGAGGGGATAGAGGAAACGGGGATGGCGTTTGCAGCGTCTTCTCCGGTGCGAGACTATCAACAGCAGTTGACCACACAACAACGCCGGGCAGAGGCGCAACGTCGGGCCGTGTTGGAGCAGATCACGAAGTTGGAGAAAGAAATCCAGGACCTGACCCAACAGATGTCGGCGGCTTCTGAAGAGGTGGCCCGAATGGAGCGAGAGGAAGTCGCCCCAGTGCGCACAGAGTGTGCCCTGTTGGAGACGTCTCTGCGCAACCAGCGAGAGGTCCGGCAACGGGAAGCGACTCTATTAAAACGGATCGAAACTCAGCAGACAGCCCGTCGGGAGCGGATTGCTGAATTGACCCAGGAGCATTTGCAGATTGCGGATCGAATGGAAGCGTTACGAGCACAAGGCGAACGTTTGGAATCCCGGTTGGCCAATCTCCAGAGCCACATCCAGCCTGCCGAAACGGAACTGGGCCGTATCCGTAAGCAACAGGGCGACCTGGAGCGACAGGAGCGACGAGCACGGGAACGGGTGCGCGATGCAGAAAACCGGTTGAACCAGGCTCAACTCGAAGCCGCTCGTTGCCGAGACGAGTTGAAGCTATTGGCCCGTCAGATCGAGGAAGACCTGGGTCTGGTCGAATTGGAACTCTCTGAGCGGGTCACTGCCCAGACGCCGCTTCCGCTTCATCCATTAGTCTCGGCACTACCCATCGTCGAGGAGTTGCCCGCCGGCCTCGAGGAGGAAATTCAGCGTCTCAAGGCCCATTTGCGGCGGCTCGGCGCTATTAACCCCAATGCACCGGCTGAGTACGCGGAAACCCACGAACGCCATCAGTTCCTCAGCAACCAGTGCGCCGATCTGGAGGCAGCAGCCGAACGTGTCCGGCAAGTGGTCGTAGAATTGGACGAACTGATGGAATCCACGTTCCAAACGATGTTCGAAGCAGTGGCGACACATTTTTCAGAGCTGTTCACTACCTTGTTTGGTGGTGGTAGCGCCCATCTAGAATTGACGGAGCCGGATAATCTCCTCAACACGGGCGTGGACATCGTGGCTCGTCCGCCGGGAAAACGTGCCCAACGGCTGGCGTTGCTCTCCGGAGGGGAGCGTGCCCTGACCGCTGTAGCCCTGTTGTTTGCTATCCTGAAAGTCAGCCCGGCTCCTTTCTGTGTGTTGGACGAGGTGGACGCGATGCTCGACGAGGCCAACGTGGGGCGCTTCCGTACTCTGTTGAAGGAGCGTTCCCAGGAAACCCAATTCATCGTCATTACGCATACGCGGGGTACTGTTGAGGCCGCCGACACGATTTACGGTGTCTCTATGGCCTCCGATGCCGCCTCGCAAGTTGTCTCCCTCGATCTGGAGCAGGTTTAGCCGTTATATGGATTGAATGGCTATGTTTCGAACAGGTGAAAGGAAATCGCATTGAGCGCAGAGAATCATATCGTCATTCTGACTACCGGTGGAACGATTGCTATGCAGTACGATGCCAGCACCGGCGGAGCTGTGCCGATACTGGGGGGTGAGGACTTTGTCGCGGCCTTGCCGGTTGGCCTTCCGCCGATACGTACCGAATCGCTGGTCAACCTGCCGAGTTCCCATTTCACGTTGGAGACTCTGACAACCATTCGTGATCGGGTGGCGGCCCTGGTAGCCGACGAGAATGTGGCCGGTGTCGTCGTTACCCACGGCACCGACACGATGGAGGAGACGGCTTACTTGCTCGACCGGACAGTGCCAGGAGAGAAGCCCGTTGTGCTGACCGGTGCAATGCGGACGGTCTCCGATCTGGGGTACGATGGATACGCCAATCTGGTCGCTGCTATCCGGGTAGCTGCCGCTCCGCAGGCCCGTGGGCGGGACGTGATGGTGGTCTTCGGTGAAGCGATTCATGCTGCCCGCTGGGTCACCAAAATGCATACTATTCATCCGGCCACATTCCAATCTCCAGAATGGGGGCCGGTGGGGCGGGTCGAGGGTGATCGGGTCTATTTTCAATCGGCCAGAGGAGGCCAGCGGCCCCTGTTGCCCTGGCATGGCCTGGAACGGCGCGTGGCTTTGATCAAGTTGACTGTGGGAATGGAAGTCGCTCCTCTGGAGGATGCACTGGAGCGCGGAGTGAAAGGGATTGTATTGGAAGGACTTGGAGGGGGGCGCATACCACCCTGGTGGCTGCCCGTGATCCAGCGAGCACTCAACGACGGGGTTGCAGTGGTGATCGCCAGTCGTTGTCCCTCCGGGCGGGTATGGGATGCTTACGGTTATCCCGGTGCCTACCGCACACTGCGAGAAATGGGGTGTCTCTTTAGCGAGGGGTTGAATGGTCCCAAGGCACGGATCCAATTGATGATCATCCTGGCGGCTGTCAGTCGGCCGGAGGATGTGGCGTTGCTGTGGGACAAACAGTTGGGTTAGGAGGTAGGATTCTGAATTCTGTGACGACCGAAGCAAACGAAACCCAGGTGGATGTGTTGGAATTGGCCCGCCAGATCGTGGATGTCATCGTTGAGGGAAAAGGGGAAGATGTGCTGTTACTGGACATCCGAGAGGCGTCTATCATCGCCGATTATTTCGTGATTGCCAGCGTCAACAGTATGCGTCAGGGCAAGGTGTTGACGGAGAAAATCCGTCAACAGCTCAAGCACGAACTGGCCCTATCCCCCCTTAGTGTGGAGGGCGATTCCACCAGTGAGTGGGTTCTGATGGACTATGGCAGCGTGGTCGTGCACATCTTTATGCCCGCAACGCGAGCTTACTACGATTTGGAGGGGTTGTGGCGCGATGGACGGGTGATCATACGTATGTTGTGATTACTCCCACACGCCGCCGTTGCTCTGGATGCCCAGCGCGTTCCGCCCGGCCCCACACCCGACTCACGTCTGGCCCGGTATACACAGACCAGGCAGTCGCGTCACGCAATAGCCCAGGTTATGACCAGGAGGGTGGTGATGACAATCACGCGCAGCCCCGCCGCTTGCAGGTCGTCAATGTCGGCCAGGGTTGCGTCCAATGCCAATGCGCCTGGTACGGCCCTCGACCGAAGCAGAGCGTGTCGGCTGAACCGCAGGTTAGGCAGCCTTCTGCATCGGATTCACCACTCTTCCAAGGAACAGGATGCTTCCTGTGCTGTTCTCACGAATCAGAAAAACAAATGATGATCCGCACGGAAAGTCGCCGGAGGCGAGGGCCTGCTTAGCGACCTCGCTTTGATAATAACCGCCGTTGCTGCCGCCGCTTCAGCACCTTCCTCATTCACGTCAATAAAGGCGTTGTGAAAGACCTTGAAGATATACAGCCAGTGCACTATACCGTCCATACCTGAGAAATTGGCCTTGCCGCTATCGAATGCGTCGGTCATGCCCATCGCTTTCAGCGTATCTTTAAGTCTATACTGACATCCTAGCCTGAACCTTGGCAGAAATACTTGAACCTCTCTCTTCCAAAGGCCACTTGTCCATTCCCGTAGCATCTCTACAGTCAGTGTATCTTCAAGTTCCGCAAGTCCATCGACCTTCTTGGGCAATAGCACGATCAGCGAC
>CAZXVB010000196.1:0-6065 GCA_964643875.1 uncultured Anaerolineales bacterium
TTTATATAAGGTTGCTATTCAGGCCGACGGTTGAAACCGCGCCTGAGGAGCTAAAGCTGGCTGTCCACCTGCGTGGACAGGCGCGCCCACGCAGGTGGACGCTTGGCTGCCGGCCCTCCAGAGGCGATTTCAATCGCTAACAGAAGTAGCCTGAGTAGTTGCTATTGAGCCAATTTAGCTCGCAGTAATGACCTGGATGTCTCGAAGGTGGTGCGATTGAAGAAAATCAAAGTCACTATGGCGAACAAAACCCGCTTTCGGTAGAAGGGGGAACAGGAGAAAACCGCTCTCCTGTTCCCCCTGTTGTACCAATCAATGTCGTGGATGGCAGTGATAGATCAGTCTCAAAGCCACAGAGGGGTGAGAGACGATTTACTCGACCCAGCCGAAGGTGCGCTCGACGGCCTTGAGCCAACCCTTGTAGAGTTCAGCCCGCTTGTCGGCCTCCATCTTCGGTTCCCAGGTCTTGTCCACACCCCAGTTCTCCCGCAGTTCGTCGGTGTTGTTCCAGAAGCCAACGGCCAGACCGGCAGCGTAAGCCGCGCCCAGAGCTGTGGTCTCGGCAACTGTCGGGCGAATGACGGGCACACCCAGGATATCGGCCTGGAACTGCATCAAGGTCTCGTTGAAGACCATGCCGCCATCTACCTTGAGGGCCTTCAAGTCCACACCAGAGTCTTTATTCATCGCGTCCAGCACCTCGCGGGTCTGGTAGGCTGTGGCCTCCAGGGCGGCGCGGCAGATGTGGTACTTGTTGATGAAGCGGGTCAAGCCGACGATCACACCCCGCGCATCGCTCTTCCAGTAGGGTGCGAAGAGACCGGAGAATGCCGGGACAAAGTATATGCCGCCGCTGTCCTCAACTTGCTTGGCGTAGTCCTCGATGTGCTTCGAGAAGTCGAAGAACTTGAGGTTATCGCGCAACCACTGGACCAACGCGCCGGTGATGGCGATGGAGCCTTCCAGGCAGTAAACGGCCGGGGCATCGCCGAACTTGTACCCCAACGTGGTCAACAGGCCGCTCTTGCTAGGAACCGGCTCGGTGCCGGTGTTGAGCAACATAAAGCACCCGGTGCCGTAGGTGTTCTTCGCCTCGCCGGGGCTGAAGCAGGTCTGGCCTACGAGGGCTGCCTGTTGGTCGCCCAGATCACCGCATACGGGGATCTTGGCCCCAAACGGCCCATCCTCCGGGGTGTATCCGTAGATGTCAGGGTCACTGGAGGGGCGAATCTCCGGCAACATCTGGCGCGGGATGCCCAGAATGCCCAGGATCTCGTCGTCCCAATCCAGGGTCTCCAGGTTCATCAGCATCGTACGGCTGGCATTGGTGACGTCGGTTACATGTGCGCCACCGTTTGGACCACCGGTCAGCCACCAGATTTCCCATGTATCTATGTTGCCAAAGATGGCGTCGCCCTTCTCGGCGGCCTCGCGGACGCCTTCGACGTTGTCCAGGATCCACTTGATCTTGGGGCCGGAGAAGTAAGTCGCCAGGGGCAAACCAACCTTGGCGCGGAACCGATCCTGTCCACCATCCTTGGCCAACTCATCACAGATGTCCTTGGTGCGGGTGCACTGCCAGACGATGGCGTTGTAGTAGGGTTTGCCCGTGTTCTTGTCCCAGACGATGGTGGTCTCACGCTGGTTGGTCACACCGATGGCAGCCAGTTCTTCTGCCTTGACGCCGGATTTTTCCAGAGCGCCTTTGATCACATCTTGAGTGCGCTCCCAAATCTCCATTGGGTCATGCTCCACCCATCCGGCTTGTGGATAAATCTGCTCATGCTCCAATTGATGGACGCCCACCACCTGCCCGGCATGATCAAAGATCATGAATCGGGTGCTGGTTGTCCCCTGGTCTACTGCCGCTGTATATTTCTTTTCCATTTTCGATCTCCTTCTATCCAGTGATTCTCTGTCAATTTTCAGAACAAAAGTTTCGGTGTCGAGGGAATAAAGGAAGGGACTCAGGTAAATTTTTCTTGCGCGACTTCGGCCATTGTACGGATCAGCAAGTACGAGGAGGTCGCTCCGGGGTCCTGGTGACCGATGCTGCGTTCACCGAGATAACTGGCCCGTCCCTTCTTGGCCAACATTGGAATGGTGTCCTGCATACCCTGTTCGGCGGCCTCGGTGGCTTTTTGGAGTGCCTCGGTGATGTTGGCACCGTTGGTCAATGCCTCTCGCATAGCATTTACTGCCGGTGTAATGGCATCTACCATCGTCTTATCCCCCAGGTTGGCCTTGCCACGCATAATGACACCTTTGAGCGCCGCCTCTAAAGCTGACAAGACATCGGCGGAATCCAGTTCGTACTTACCGGCAACGGCCATGCCGGCCTGCATAAAGGCCGTACCGTACAATGGCCCGCCGGCGCCACCGACACTGGAAACCAGCGCCATGCCGACGGTTTTGAGGATCGTGCCGACATCTTTGTCCTCCACAGAAGGCAGCTTTTTGAGCACGGACTGGAAACCACGGTCCATATTGATGCCGTGGTCCGCGTCACCGATGGCTGCATCCAGTTCTGTCAAGAAGGTCTTGTTCTCTTCGATGACAGCAGCCATCTTGTGTAAGCATGTAAGGACATCCGCTGTTGTAATTGTCATATGGATACTCCTTCAGCGTATATGTACAGGGGCGGATGTGTTCCCATCAGGAATCTGCTATGTGTATGGCAGTGAGTCGCGTCGCGGCAAGTTCTCATAGCAGGGATCGGTCAATTTTCGTTGCTCAGACACGTAACTGGCCAATCGAACCTGGGTGGGTCACCCAACGACCCGGTCGGGATCAGAGATGCTACAGGCCCCAACGAAGCCCGGCGGTCTTGACCGGCGCATCCCACAACTCGATCAACTCGTCGTCCATCTTAAGCAAGGTAATGGAGCATCCTTGCATTTCGAGGGATGTGATGTACGGGCCGATCAAATTGCGGATGATCTTCAAGCCTTTCTTTTCGCAGATTGCATTCAACTTGCGATAGACGATGGGAAGCTCGATCAAGGGAGTCCCGCCCATACTGTTGACGAAAGCCAACACCGCATCACCGGGCTGGAAGGGGGGATCCACCAACTCGATATCCACCCATTCTTCTTTGTCCATATCCCACTCCCGCACCGTGCGGGTATAGGCCTGGTCTTCGATGATGCCGATAGCCAGCATCTCCGTGATCTCGTCGGCGGTCTTGAGTTTCATACGCTCGCGGCCCGGCTCGCCATGGATGCCAATACCGATCTCCATTTCGTCTTCGCCCAACTCAAAAGTTGGTTTACCGGCGGCTGGGACGGTGCAGGAAGTGAGAGCCATTCCCATGCTCCGGCCATTGATGTTGACCTTACGGCAGAGATCGGCTACCTTCTTCAGGTCATATCCCTTTTCGGCGGCTGCGCCACAGATCTTTTCTGCCAACACGGTGGTGCCGACGCCGCGTCGCCCGGCGGTGTACAAGCTGTCCTTCACGGCCACATCATCGTCTATCAGGATGTTCAACACATCAATCCCTTCTGCGCGGGCCATATCGGCAGCCATCTCGAAGTTCATCACGTCGCCGGTATAATTCTTGACGATGTAGAGCACGCCGGCCCCACTGTTGACCATCTTGGCGGCTTCCAACATCTGGTCCGGTGTGGGAGAAGTGAAGACCTCGCCTGGGCAGGCAGCGTCCAACATGCCCACTCCGACGAACCCGCCGTGCATCGGTTCGTGGCCGCTGCCACCGCCGGAGATCAGCGCCACCTTCCCCTTGACAGGAGCATCTGCGCGATAGATAAAATTCGGTTCAAAATGGACTTTGACGATCTCCGGATAAGCGAGAGCAATGCCTTCTAACTCTTCCTTAACAACATCCTCTGGTTTGTTAATCAACTTCTTCATGACCCACCTCTCTATTGGTCTGTCTGGTGAGGGACGGGTGAGGATGGTTGGAGAAAAAATCCTCAGCCCGTCACCTCACATAATGAATGATTTTTGGTTACTACTCAGGTTGCCAGGCATAGCGATTGGAATCGCTTATTACGAGCCTGCAACCGAGCCTCCGCCTGCGCGGACGCGCCTGTCCACGTAGGTGGACAGCCAGCTCTAGCTCCTCAGGCGCGGTTTCAACCGCTGACCTGAGGAGTAATGATTTTTGCTTATTTACTCACTGGGCAGGTGGGGTGTGACGAACCAGTCATAGCAGAAAGCGCCCAGCACCCCACCAATGAGTGGCGCGATGACAGGGGGCAAGAGCCAGTATAGACCGTTGAAGAGGTCCTTAGTGCCTACCAGAGCGCCAAAGATGCGCGGCCCCAGGTCACGGGCCGGGTTAATGGAGTAGCCGCTGGGGCCACCCAGTGAGAGGCCGACAGCCAGGACGGTGAGGGCTACGACCATTGGGCCGAGGTTGGCGCCTACCCCCAGGTTCTTGGCGTCACCGCTGGCCAACACGCCCCACAACAGGACCATAGTCCCAATGATCTCGGCCACGAAGGCGATCCCCATAGAGTAGGCTCCCATACTGGTTCCGGCAGCCCCGCCCCAGAACGCTTCCCCAAAAACGGAGCCTGGGCCGGTGCACCAGACATTGGGCATCCCGGCAGCGACCAGGCCATCCAGGTAGGTCAGATAGACACCTAACGCCCCCAGGAAAGCGCCCACCAGTTGCGCCAGCATATAGGGGATTACCTTGCCCCAGGCGAAGCCCCGCTTCACGGCCAGGGCCAGGGTAACGGCCGGGTTGATGTGTGCACCGGATACGCCGCCGGTCACATACACCGCCACCATAACCGCCATGGCCCATCCTATGGTGATGGTATTCCAGTTGTAGGCCGGGGCTGCCAGCCGAGGGGCCAGGCCCACGTTGGCGACAACGCCATCGCCCAACAGAATCAGGATAAACGTCCCGAAAACCTCGGCGATCAACTCACCTGTCAATCCGTTCTTCTTCATTTTTGCTCTCCTTTATGCTATGCTATGTGATTTAACAATGAAAAACGACTTGTTCCTGAGTGATTCGGGTTCAATATGTAATTGCGGATAGTATCACCTCCCTTGTCAACACATAATTGTTGCCCAGCTATCTCGACGAACGGGAAACGAATATAGAATAGGTGCTACTGATACGTCGGGAATAGTTCGCATTGCGATAGGATGTTATTGTTTACAAAACAAAAGCCACCCTACCATGGGGTGGCTTTTTATCTCCTCAAAAATGCACAGGAATGCACCAGGCACGAAGGGGGAATGTCTGCATTTCGCTTCGTGTCATTTTGTTCTTTCCCGTTTCGCTCTCCGTTTCTCTCTTAAGGGGCCAAGCTAACCTTAGGGTACGAAAATAGACGTACTCGACCCTTCTCATCGCTACTGGTGTCGTCATCTTTGATATAACAGACATTGTGGTCCGTTGATCTTTCTGTTAGTTTAATACTGAAAAGCTGTTTGTGGAGAAGATAATTGACAATCGAGCACCAATCACTTTTCTATTATAGACACAATTGGGTGCGTGTCAAGACTTTGGCTATTTTTGTTTCAGATTGAAACTTTAAGATATTGTTTACCGTTTATTTATGAAACATCCGTGGGTTTCCGAGCGACCTTCGAGGTTATACGACGTTCTCACGACAAAGAGTTGGGGTAACTGTTCGCCTGGCGGTTGAAGCCACGCCTGTGAGAGCCTTCGTCCGGCTGTTTACCGTGTGGACGACCGCAGGCTCGCGGAAGTTGGTTTCCAACCGCCGCCGTGACTGGAAGTCACTCCTGGCGGGCTGACGCCGGGCGTCCACCTGCGTGGACGACGCCCCCCGTCGGCGCAGGCCGACGATCAGTGGGGCAACCCGTTGGATTGCCCCACTCACGGGAGGCGTCTTCAGCCGCCGCGAAGGCGGGCGGTAGGGGCGACACGGCGTGTCGTCTCTCGTGGGAGTCGGTTTCCAACCGACGACGACCAGCCGCAAGGCTCACGAGAGTCGGCTCCCAACCACGATGACGGATTTGGCTCCAAGCCCACGGAGACCAATCCGCCAAGCCTGCTCATCCTGTCAACGGCCTCCGCCGTCCCCGAATCATCCTCGAATGCACGAATGGGCACC
>CAZXVB010000197.1:0-6052 GCA_964643875.1 uncultured Anaerolineales bacterium
TCGCCTTTGAGTTCAACCTGCGGGAGGGTCTCCAACTCAGTTGAAACACACCCTTATGAAATAAACTGAGCGCGAGCGGAGAGACTTGACTAAAATGGAGATGTCGCCCGTTCGTGCATTTATGGACGGCTGGCCCTTATAGCGCGGTCGGAAGGATTTTCTTGCTTGCGCACATATCTCCTCTGTCCCCTTACCCATGTTGCCTATTGTGTTGCCGTCTTTTCGTGTCTTATTTTCCTTGCTCTCCCAATGGGTTGTGATATAATCTGTCGGGCGTCAATACCCCCATATGTGGCGGTTGTGCCGCCCGCACCCCCCACAGGTGGCGCTTATTCCAATGGTGAAACATCCAACGATGTGGGTCGGCGTGATTTTCAAACCTGCGGGAGGGTTACCGATCGATATGTCGGGTAGTGAAGAGTTGTTGCACAATATGTAGGACAAGCTTTTCAGTTTGTCATAAAACGGATAGGCTGGAAATCTTGTCCTACGTTCACCACGATTCATTGCAGTGTCACTTCCAAGCAATGCCACTCCCAGCGATCAGGAGGTCGAGAAATGCGATGCCCATACTGTGGTTCCGATGATACACGTGTGATTGATACGACTCGTAGTGGTCGCGGTATTCGCCGGCGGCGCGAATGTCAGGTATGCAAACAGAGATTCAGCACCTCCGAGCGGGTGATTTTGACTACTCCCCTGTTGATTAAGCGGGGGGGGCATCGAGAGGAGTTCAACCGGGATAAATTGCTTTCAGGATTGCGGATCGCATGTGCCCGTCGTCCGGTCTCGGCGGACGATCTGGAGCGATTGGTTGATCGAGTGGAACACTATATCCGACAACTGGGCAAAGCCGAGATTCCCAGTCGGGTGGTGGGAGACCGAATCATCGAGGAATTGAAGACCATCGATCCGGTTTCCTACATTCGATACGCTATCGTCTATCTTGGCCTGGAGGATCTGGCAGCCGTGCGTGCGGAGATTGATCGTCTATTGGAGGAACGGGGAACAGAAGTGTCCATTATGTGAGCTACGATAGGAGAGGTAACTCAATGGGTAATGTTTCAACATCCAAAGTTAGTCAGCAGTGCGAAGTGGAAGTCGCCCAGGTGGAAGAGGTGGAAGATGCGGAAGATGCAAGCCTGACAGCGCGGTTGAGTCACCAGGCTATCACGGTATTGGAACGACGATATTTGCGCAAAGGTCTAGATGGTCATCCCGCGGAGACGGTGGAGCAGATGTTCCGACGGGTCACTTCCTATGTGGCAGCCGCAGAAGCAGAATGGGACGGTGATATCCACGCGGCAGACACCGCTTTCTACGAGCTGATTACTCATTTCCGCTTTATGCCCAATTCCCCAACGTTTACCGGGGCCGGCACGCCGTTGGGACAGTTGGCGGCATGCTTCGTTCTCCCCGTTGCGGATGATATGGGGCGACAGGAGGGCGGCATCTTTCAAACCCTACGGGATGCGGCCTTGATCCAGCAGACCGGTGGTGGAACTGGGTTCGCGTTCTCCCGCCTGCGCCCGAAAGGGGCCGTTGTCCGCAGCAGTGGGGGACAGGCTACCGGACCGGTAGGTTTTATGAAAGTGTACGATGTGGCCTCCGGTATTGTCAGTCAAGGGGGAGCGCGGCGGGGAGCAAATATGGCCGTCCTCCGGGTGGATCATCCAGATATTATGGAATTCATCGAATGCAAGACCCACGAGGGCGCGATCACGAATTTCAATATCTCGGTCGGACTGACCGATGACTTTATGCGGGCGGTCGAACGCGGGGAATCGTGGGAGCTGATCAATCCGCAGGATGGAAAGGTGTGGAAAACGCTATCTGCCCGGAAAATCTTCGACGCCATCGTAGCCGGTGCTCATCGAAACGGCGAGCCAGGTGTGCTTTTCCTGGATACGGCCAATCGAGATAACCCCTGCCCCCACCTGGGAGAATATGAAGCCACGAATCCATGCGGCGAGCAATTCCTTCTCCCTTATGAAAACTGCTGCCTGGGTTCGGTGAACCTGGCCCGGCATGTGCGGTATGACGAGCAGGGACAGGCCGCCGTGGACTGGGATCTGCTGCAAGAGAGTGTCGTCCTGGCCACGCGCTTTCTGGACGATGTGGTGACGGCCAACGGATATGTGCCCGCTGTGCCTCAACTGAAGGCGGCAGCCCATCGCACCCGCCGGATCGGGTTGGGCATTATGGGACTGGGGGACCTGTTGTACTGCTTGAACATCCGATATGGCAGTGCCGAGGGACAGGAGTTGGCCGCTCAGGTGATGGAGTTCATCCGCTACCACGCGATGCGGGCCAGCGTCCAACTGGCCCAAGAACGAGGGCCGTTCCCGGCGATCCAGGGCAGCGTGTACGATCCGCAAAATTTCCGCTGGACGCCCCCCCAACCCCTGACTCCCTACAGATACTTAGAGAGATGGGGCCGGCCGGCGCTGGATTGGGAGGGGCTGACCACTTCGATCCGGCAACATGGCATTCGGAACGCGGCCCAGACGACCGTCGCTCCTACCGGTACGATTGCTACTGTCTCCGGTTGTGAGGCGTATGGCTGCGAGCCGGTCTTTGCTCTCTCCTACGTGCGGCATATGAACGACAACGGTCGGGATGTAGAGTTGCGGTATATCAGTCCCCTGTTCTTGGCGGCGCTCCAACGCCTGGGACTCGACGAGGCAACCCAGGAGCGGATCCTGACCGAGGTGAGCGAGACCGGCAGTTGCCAATCCGTTGAGGTATTGCCGGAGGAAATACGCCACGTATTTGTGGTGGCGAGAGACATCTCGGCGGAAGAGCACGTGCGTATGCAGGCCGCATTACAGGCCTTTGTGGATGCCAGCATTTCCAAGACGATCAACTTCTCAGAGAGCGCCACGCCTGAGGACGTTGCCCAAGCATTTCGACTGGCATGGCAATTGAGATGTAAAGGGTTGACAGTGTACGTGACCGGCTCGCGGGAGAAAGTTGTGTTAGAGACGAAAGCAACCCGTAAGGCCAAACAGGGGGCGGAGCCGCAGCGGATATCCACCATTGTACGTCCCCGTCCCCATCGGGTGAAAGGTGAGACATACCGACTGGGCACACCGTTGGGCACGGCCTACATTACTGTCAACACCAATGGGGACGACGAGCCTTTTGAGGTTTTCCTGAACGTCGGCAAGGCCGGCTCCGACACGGCGGCTGTGGCAGAGGCGATAGGCCGCCTGATCTCGTTGGTTCTGCGGATCCCGTCGCCACTCTCTGCAACACGGCGTCTCAAACAGGTAGTTCGACAGTTGAAAGGGATTGGCGGCGGGCGTCCGCTGGGGTTCGGACAGGGACGGGTGCGGAGCCTACCGGATGGGGTCGCGCAGGTACTGGCCGAACATCTGGGGATGATTGATCTGGAACAACAAAAGGGTGTAGACGCGGAGCAGTTGCCGCTCTTCGGCGCAGCGGATTTCTGCCCGGAATGTGGGAACGCGACCCTGGTCAATACAGAAGGATGCCGTCGCTGTTATGCTTGTGGATACAGTGAGTGTTGACGCCGGCCTTATCCGCCTTCTGTATCTTCATCGCCCACCGGTGGCTCGTATCCCACCCCGTAATGGTACGCTGCCCGGCGAGGCTCGTACTTGCTGACGAACAGGTCATCATACAGCAGGTTCCCGTCCGCGTCATACACCCGTCGCCGGATGGTCGCCGTCAGGCCGTTCACGGCTGATTGCCAGCGGGTCACAGTCCCCGGCGGCAGACTCTCGTCCAACTGATAGATGGGGGGGCCGGGCGTCGTCTCGTCGCTGACGACCGGCCCCTCCTTCTCTACCCGGCGGCCGTCGTCGGTTGAATAGAAGCGAAAGATTAGCCGGTGCGCTCCTTCCACGATCTCCGTCTCGATCAGCAGGGGATAGGGGCGGTCGTTGACGAATTTGAAATCCACATGCGGAGAGTAGACCGTCGCATCCATTCCTACACCGGCGCCCATCAACTCGTAGTATCCTACCCGATAGGTGTGATACCAGCGTTCAGTAATGGGATATCCCCCCCAGAAGGCGGCGCGAAACGCCGTCGTACTGACCTGGCAGATGCCGCCCCCTATGTCTATGGCCAGTTGTTCGCCCGCCGTGATGTATGATTTGTCGTAACCTGCCTCTTCCGTCACCGGTCCCAGGTACTCGTTGAACGAGAATGTCTCGCCAGGCGGAATGATGAGGCCGTCGAATTTGGGGGCGGCAAGGCGGATGTTGTGATCGCGGGCGGAGGGAGAATCAATAAAATAGGAGTCTCCCTCTGCTACCAGTGTGGTGATCCCCAGCTCCTCCGCTGTGGCGGTGTCCGGATAGCGGGGAGGGACGGAACGCACGACCAGGGGAACGTACCGATTTCCCTCTTCGAGTGCCATCAAGATCCGCTCTACACTGGCCGAGACGTCCATAGCGCGTCCCTCCACACTGGGCTGGATCGGCGTCAGACGTTGCGAGGCCTCGTCGAAGTGGAAACGCGCGTCCACCGGCTCAATGGCGATCACGTCCACCAGACCCTCCAGGTAGAACGCCAGGGCGGATTCGTCCATGGATGCGTGTAACACGCCATCCTCCGGCTGCAACACGATCATCGCGGCCAGTTCCTCCGGTGTGATCGTCCAGGGGCCGGGATCTCCCTCACGGGGGTCCTTGAGCATCAATGTCAACGGGCCGTCCAGCCAGGCCTGGATTTTTGCGCGGGCCTGCTCGGCATCGGCGACGGCAGGAGGGACGGTGTGCACGATCAGGGGAACCGTGGCCGGGGTCAGTTGTCGCACTGCGGTTCGGATGCCCTTCAACGTCGCTTCGACGTCCAGCCGCTGCCCATTGTGTGCCGGTTCGATTACTGGCGTCAACCCATCGAACACGATTGTGGCGTCGGCGGCCGGGAGGTCTACCTGCTGGGCCAGTGTCTCCAGGTACAGGCGGGACATCTGCTCGTCGTAGATCACAACCGGGGCGAAGTTTTCACCTCTGATCATCAAGAGCAGATGCTCTACCGTTCGTTTGGCCCACGATGAAGACGAACTGTCAGATCGGCCGGCGTTGTACGCCAGTGCCATTGTTGCCCACGAGTTGATGCTTACCCCCAGATCCGCCATCCGAGCAACCCAAGAGCGATCCGGTCCTTGCAATGTGATTGGAATGTTACCTATGTCCAACGACGCGGCAATGTGTGCTGCTGCGTCCTCCGGACGCATCCCACTCACGTCCGTCTCCCACACCGATACACCAGGATAGACCCGGCCTGCGTGGTAGACCTCGAATATCCAAAGAGAGGCTGGCAGAGAGAGCAACAACAACGTCAATATGCCGATTCCGATTTTTATTTCCGTTTTCGATTTTGCCTTCATCGCTCCGCTATCCGTATCGCGTTTCCATCGCGGCTACGGCTACCAACGATTATCCCAACGATCATCCCAACGGTCATCGTAGTGCCAGGGAGGGGTTTCCTCCGGCGGGGAGTACACTCGATAGGGTGGATAGCGGCGGCGGGGTGCAATGAGCTTGACGACTGCTAATCCAAACACGAACCCGCCGATGTGGGCCCACCAGGCAACGCCCCCACTGGCCAACACGTCGGCTGTGGCGCTCAATGCGAATACGCCGTTGAACAATTGAGAGATGAACCAGAAACCTAGGTAGATGTAGGCCGGCACCTCCACTAGACGGACAAAGTAAAACAGCGGGATCAGAGTTAGCACCCGGGCGGCCGGATAGAGCATCAGATAGGCCCCCAACACGGCGGCAATCGCCCCACTGGCCCCCACGGTGGGTACCGGCGAATGGGCATAGGCGATTACGTGGGCCAGGCCGGCGAACAGGCCCCCCGTTAGGTAGAACAGGAGATATCGAAAGGGCCCCAACCGATCTTCGACGTTGTCGCCAAAGATGTACAGTGCCAGCATATTGGAGAGCAAGTGCCACCAACCGCCATGCAGGAACATCGAGGTAAGCAATGGCAACCAGCCGGCCAGACAGAAGCTTTCCCAGAACCGAGTGGGTACCAGTCCCCATTGCCAAACTATTTGGTTTTGCGA
>CAZXVB010000198.1:0-6051 GCA_964643875.1 uncultured Anaerolineales bacterium
TTTTTGAGGCAGCCCAAAGTGTAAACCAATTCCCAGGAGAAGATGAACCATCCCTTATTCATGATACGGATTTGTTTGTTGAGTGTCAAATGGGGTTTATGTGACTTTTGTCGTTTTGTCGTTTTGTTGTAGACAGGTGGCCCTTTTGTGGTTATAATCTAGCTCCCTACATTCAAATTTTTGTCAAGTGGATGTAAACTGTCGGTAAAAATTGAGGTCTGCCCGGCGCTGAGGCCCGCGAATCCCCGCGCGGCCCTATTTCGCCTTTGAGGGTGAATATAGTTCGTGATGACTCCCCCGAAATTCCACTTGTTTAGCTACTTGTCTTTCAGTCGTTCCTGGGATATACTTCTATCGGTGTATTCTGCTGATAGCGATTACAGGGGGAAGATATGCAAACTATTCGTTTGGTCCTGGTAGGGTTGGGGAACCTGGGACGGCGCTTGTGCGAGGTGCTGGAGGACAAAGAGGCGCTGCTCCAGCAGCGATATGGACTGGCGGTGCGTCTGGTAGGGGCAGCGGATAGCCGAGGATCGGCCTACACACCCGATGGTCTCGATCTGCGGCAGGTAGCCCAACTCAAACGGGAAGGAGGCTCTATTGCTGATTATCCACAAGTTGGGCGGCACGGTTGGGCGGCCACGGCCTTGGTGGCTGAGGCGGAGGCCGATGTGCTGTTGGAGGCTTCGCCGGTCAATCTGGAGCAGGGTGCCGAGCCGGCCCTGACGTGTATCCGTACGGCGATGAACCGGGGGATGCACGTCATCACTCCTAACAAAGGCCCGTTAGTCGTTGCACATCGAGAGTTACATGCTCTGGCCCGCTCTCACGGTGTCCAGTTTCGCTATGATGGGACAGTGGCCGGCGGCTTGCCGGCGATCAACATGGGATGCCGAGATATGCGTGCAGCCACGATCCGCCGCCTGGAAGCTGTGCCCAATCTGACGACCGGTTTAATGATGGATCTGTTGGCGGAAGGTCTATCCTGGGAAGAAGCTATCGCTCAAGCCCGCGCGATCGGCACATTGGAAGGGGATGGCGCATGGGATTTGGAAGGATGGGATGCTGTCGCCAAATTGGTGATCCTGGCAAACGCTGTGTTGAACTTCCCGGCTCGTATGGAGGATGTCATTCGCACCTCCATTGTCGGTATGGATCCGGCTCAGTTGCAGGCTGCCCGGTTGCGTGGAGAACGGTACCGTTTGTTGGCATTGGCCGAACAGGACCCGGATCATCCTGAGATGTATCGGCTCTCGGTGACCCCAACAGCACTTTCGGCGGATCACCCCCTGGGAACCCTGGGGAGCAAACAGATGGGGGTGGTGTTCCATACCGATATTTATGGTACGATCACGGCTATCATAGATGAACCGGAACCGATCCCTTCAGCGGCGACGATGTTGCGCGACTTGCTGGACATCTACGTGAGCTCCGACAGGTGAGCGTACTCGATTCCCGATGCGTATCCGTTTAGCTTACCCCCCAATCATATGGGTGCTTGTTCTGCTCGTTTCGATGGCCTGTTGGTCGCCGGCGGTTTTTCGACAACCGGCCCAACCGCTGGCGTTGACAGAGACGGCGGAAATGGCAGGGACGACGGAGATGACGCTTGACCCGCTCATAGAGACGGCTGTGGCCAGCAGTGCGCGCGCCACATTGACCGCCGTGGCCCGTACTCCGTCCGCCACGCCGTCGTTGATGTCTGTTTTCCCTTCGGCATCACCAACTTTGCCAACCTCTGTAGCGCCGACGTCTTCGCCCTTGTCTGCGCTGCCTGCGCTAACGCCCTCACCAACGCGATTCCTGTCTCCTACCTGGCCGGTGACGACCCCGTCCGTAGTTCCCACTGTGCCTCCCTCCCCCTCCCCCTCGCCCTCGCCGTCACCGGTTCCTGCCACCGGGCCGGCGGTCTGGGAGCAGACCATCACACTCAACACGTATGGTTGGGAGTCTGCTTTGCGGGCCACCGAGCCGGACGATCCGATTTACCCTTACCCCCGCCTGGATTTCGACGCGGTAACGGCACCGGTTCCCCGTTCATACCAGGCGGTTTTCCTCCAAAACGATTATGTGCAGTTGGTCGTCGTGCCGGAGTTGGGGGGGCGAATTCTCCGTTGGACAGATCGGACGACCGGCAGACAACTCTTCTACGCTAACCCGGTCATCAAGCCCACGCGGTGGGGGTATCGTGGATGGTGGTTGGCTACGGGGGGAATAGAGTGGGCCTTCCCCACGGAGGAGCACGGCTTGAATGAGTACCGTCCGTGGCAGTATGAGCGCCTGTGGAACGGCGTGCGGGTATGGGATAGCGATGACCGCACCGGTCTGACGATCGAGGTCACGATCCGATTGGACGGGTTGCACAGCTATTTTACCGTCACACCTCGGATCAGTAATCCCACGGATCAACCTCAGTTGTATCAGTTTTGGATCAACGGTATGTTGACCCTCTCGGAGGCCAACCGGCCATCGTCCGACTTGGTTTTCATCTTGCCGGACGATGCCGTGACCGTCCATTCGACCGACGATAGCGGGCTTCCCGGACCGGGCGGGACGATGAGCTGGCCGGTGTATGCCGGCCGGGACTTCAGCCGGTACGCTGAATGGCAACACTATTTGGGCGTATTCGCCGATTCGGCCCAGGCAGATTTCGTCGGCGCGTACGATCTGGGGAACGATCAGGGCATTGTGCGCATCTTTCCACATACTGTTGCTACTGGCGTCAAGATATTTTGTATGGGGGATCTGCCAGCTTCCCTGTGGACCGATGACGACAGCCGGTATTTCGAGTTGTGGGGTGGTGTGACGCCGACCTTCTGGGATGTGTGGCAATTGGACGCGGGCAAAAGTGTGAGTTGGAATGAATGGTGGTACCCGGTGCACGGCATTGGCGGTTACAATTGGGCCAACGATACTGCCGCGATCCGGCTATGCCCATCGGGCGATCACGCAACGCTGGCCGTTGCAACTACCCGCCCGCTGGAAGCACGGGTAGCGCTACGACGAGGGGGCAACGAAGTGCAACATTGGGATACCTTCATCAGTCCTGCCGATCCTTTCGAGGCGACTGGGGGGCCGTCGCTCGCCTCGGGTGACTGGGGAGTGCAGGTACAAGAAGGAGCGAGCGTCGTTGCGCAGATGGGACCTTGACTTGGGAACTGGAACGTCAAAAAATAGGGGCTGGGAAGCAAACGAAGATGCAAGGAGGGCGAAGTGGCAGAAATTACAAGGAAAGAGCTGGTACTGGCGTTGATCGCCGCTGGTGACCGTCCTCGTCTACAGGGGTTGGACCTGCGTGGCTTGGATATGCGAGGGCTGGATTTGAGGGGGGCAAACCTACACCGGGTGGACTTGCGTGGAGCGGATTTGAGCGATGCGTCATTGGTCGGGGCGGACATAAGTAGTGCCCGGATGGAGGAGGTCACGTTGATTGGGGCCGACCTGAGCCAGGCGCATTTAAGCAATGCGACGCTGGTAAAGGCGGATTTAACCCGCGCGATCCTTCGCGGGGCGAAGATGTGTCGAGCTGACTTGTCTGAGGCTGTTTTAGGGGAGGTCGATCTGTTGGAAGCTGATCTGTGGCGGGCAAACTTGGCGGCCGCCTTATTGGGGGGCGCAGCGCTTTGGAAAGCGAACCTGAACGAGGCGATCCTGAGCGGTGCGGATTTGAGTGGAACGAACTTGATCGGTACCGATTTGAGCGGGGCGGACCTGAGCGGCGCCAATCTGATGGGAGCCAATCTGAGCGGTCTGCGGCGGGCCGAGATGCACGGGGCCGTGCTGGGTGGGGCGAATCTGCGGGCCGCCAATTTGATTGGGGCCAATTTGCAAGAGGCGGTGCTAGAAAAGGCGATCCTGAGTCGCGCTATCCTTCAGGGGGCCGACTTGCGGCGGGCTAACCTGATGGAAGCCAATTTGAGCGAGGCGATCCTGCAGGGGGCTGATCTGCGGCGGGCAAACTTGAACTACGCGGCCTTGAAGGGGGCGGACCTCATTGAAGCCAATCTGGGAGAGGCTACCCTCGTCCGGGCTAATCTGCAGGAAGCCAATCTACGAGGAGCTGACCTGTGGATGGCCAATCTGGAAGAGGCCAACTTGCAAGGGGCGATCACGACGAATAAAGAGTTGGGACGCGCTTCTTCTCTTTCTGGTGCTACGCTTCCCAACGGTACAGTGTATTTGGCATCAGAGGGGCAGGTGGTGTAGAGGCAGGGTAGGTGCCTCTGCCCTCTGCCCTCTATCTACGCAACGCCGCTCTCTTGTGGGCATGCTCTGGGGACAACAACGATCAACAGGAGGAAAAATTATGGAATCTATTTGGCAATGGGGCATCGAATTGATTCAGGCAGTGCAGACGATCCATGGACCGGCGTTGGATACATTCTTCAAGATCATCACATTCATGGGAGAAGAGGAATTTTTCTTGATTTTGCTTCCTTTTTTCTTATGGTGTGTGGATTTCACCATCGGTGCCCGATTGGCGACGATGTTTCTCCTCTCATCTTACATCAATGTGGGATTCAAGGATCTGTTTGCTTATCCTCGTCCATACGAGTTGGAGCCGTCGCTTCAGTTGCACAGCGCCAGCGGGTACGGCTTACCCAGTGGACATTCTCAAGCAGCGGTCGTTGTGTGGGGCGTCGTTGCGGCCGAGTTTCGCAAACGGTGGTGGTGGGTCGTCTCCATCCTGTTGATGATATTGATCGGCTTCTCTCGCATCTACCTGGGGGTTCACTTCCCCACCGACGTGTTTGTCGGTTGGGCCATTGGTCTGTTGATCCTGTGGCTTTACATACGTTGGGAGCGCGACGTGGAGGCCTGGTTGAAACGTATGCCAATGCGCGGTCAATTGGCTCTGGCTATCGGATTGCCGATCGCATTGTGGTTGTTGCATCTCACATCGGATACGACCAGTTCCACCGGCGTGCTGCTGGGCCTAGGAATCGGGGCGGTCGTGACACAACGACATGGGGTATTCAGCGCCGAAGGTCCGATCTGGCAACGGGTAGTTAGGTTTGTGGTGGGAGGAATCGGGGTCGCATTGATCTACTATGGTTTGAAGATGGTCTTCCCAGACCATGGAGAAGCGCTATATCTGCCATTCCGTTTCGTGCGCTATGTTCTGGTTGGCCTGTGGGCCGGCGTTGCTGCCCCCTGGTTGTTCGTGCGGCTCCGGCTGGCGGCGCCCCTTCGCCGATAACAGCCGTCATTTCCTACGATCACACCTGCTCGACATTTCGATCTGATTCCAATGACCAACCTGGAGACGTAACCGTGATACAGGAAACCGGGCAGGCCTGCACGCAGCGCATACAGCGGATGCACGCTCCCGAATTCGGCTCCTGGTAGACGTGGATCTCTACCGGACAGACCTGAAAGCACCGCTCGCACTGGATACAGCGGGATTCATCTACAGCAAGGCGAAAGGTGCTCCACGGGTTGAAGGGCGACCAGAGAGCGCCCAATGGACAGACCCAGCGGCAGAATGGCCGCTGGGTCTTGCTCATCCAGATGAGGAAAGCTGCCAGAATGCTCACTTTGAGGGCATAGAAACCACCGATCAGCGCCCGGATGTCGGCGGACAATAAGGCTAGGGGGATGCTGGCTTCCAGTGAGCCGACCGGGCACAGTTTGCAAAACCATGGTTCGTGGCTGATCCACGGGATCACCACGACCAGGGTCGCCAGGATAACGTAGCGGGTCCAGTTGAAGCGGTTGGGCATGGGCCACTTGCGGACTGGCAGCTTGTACATCAGTTCCTGGAACCAGCCGAAAGGACAGAACCAGCCACAACTGGCCCGCCCGATCAGCGCGCCCACCAGACCAATGACTCCCAATGTATAGAGAGGAAACTTTCGTCGTCCAATGAAATGCTGAATCGTGCCGATAGGGCAGGCAAAGGCTGAAGCCGGACAGGCGTAACAATTCATAGCCGGACAGGGAAGCCCCTTTGTCACCTGTTGGGTGACGTATGAGTTGAATAGCAACGCGCTCGTTGCCTGCACTATGCGGCGTCGTTGGATCAGCCAAAGCCACGCTCGTTCTATCATC
>CAZXVB010000199.1:0-6037 GCA_964643875.1 uncultured Anaerolineales bacterium
TTCACTACGATTCATTGCGGTGCTACCCACCAGCCTGACCAGCCGCCAAAACCAAATCACCAGACAAACAAATGAGCAAAGTGCATTCTTGACAACACAGAGTATTTTAACTACAATAGGCAACTGTATGTGGCTTGTAACTAATCCATTTTGCGTGTCAGTAGTTGGAGTTACAAGACCAGTAGAATTTCTGAAACATCCCAAGCATTACTCTAAGGAGGTGCCTATGGATTGATCCCTCGGTAAAGTCTGTGATAGACCCAAGTACAAATGTGTGATCAGGTCAGTTATTCGCAAATTACAGTTCGACAAATTAGGAGGGAAGGAGATGCGTACAAAGATTCTGTTGGTATTGGTTGTTTTGGCGATGGTGGCACTGCCGGCATGCGGTGGCGGTGGTAGCAAGACCCTCAAAATCGCCATTCTAGCGCCGTTAAGTGGCGACGTAGCAACCTTTGGTCAATCCACTCGTGATGGTGCGTTGCTGGCCATCGAGGAGTGGAATGCCAAGGGAGGCGTGCTCGGCATGCAGATCGAGCCGATCGTGGAGGACAGCCAGTGCAATGCCGAGGCAGCCGTCAGTGCCGCCAACAAGGTCATTGATCAAGATGGCGTCAAGTTCATCATCGGGGAAGTTTGCTCCAGCGCCTCAATCCCGATTTCCGAAGTCGCTATGGCCAAAGGCGTACTTCAGATCAGCCCCACATCCACCAACCCGCAGGTTACCGTAGACGAGAATGGCAACACCAAGAGCCTGATCTTCCGGGCGTGCTTCATTGACCCCTTCCAGGGGGAGGTGGCGGCTAAGTTTGCCTTGGAGGAGCTGGGCGCAACCACGGCCGCGGTCTTGCTGGATCAGGGCAACGACTATGTCCGTGGTCTGGCGGAGTTCTTCCGCGACTCGTTTGAAGCAGGTGGTGGTAAAGTCGTCGTTTGGGAGACCTACACGAGTGACGATAGCGATTTCTCGGCCATCCTCACCAAAGTGAAGGATGCCAATCCGGATGTGCTTTACCTGCCGGACTACTACTCGACCGTGAACCTGCAAGCAGCGCAAGCCCGCGAGATGGGAATCACAGCCACGCTGATGGGCGGCGACGGTTGGGACTCGGCGGACCTGGATCGAGAGGCAACCGATGGTGGCTTCCACACCAACCACTATTCTTCAGACGACCCGCGCCCTGTGGTACAAGAATGGGTGAAAAAGTATCAGGAGAAGTACGGCAGCCCGCCCGATGCGCTGGCGACTTTGGCCTATGACGCGGCCTATATGCTCCTCCAGGGCATCGAGGAAGCTGGCAAGGCCGACCCGGCTGCGGTAGCCAAGGCGATGGAGGGATTGGAATATGACGTGGTCTCCGGTCAGAGCCACTTCGATGAGTCTCATAACCCTGTCAAGCCAGCTGTGATCCTCGAGATCAAGGACGGGAAGACTGTTTATCGAGCTACAGTTAGTCCGTAAATATAGTTGGATGTAGTCCACATAGCCGGGGATTTTCCCCCCGGCTATGTGGCTATGTGTATTATGCGGCCTTTGTGGAGATCCGTAACTGCTCGCTCTCCTGTAAGCGAATCGCTCAAATCATTGGACGCAACGAACGATTCTGTGGAGGGTAGGCCTGTGGACATGAAAGGCTCGAAAGAGGAGACCCGAATATGACAGTACAAGGAGTCAATAATGGCCTGTTGACACATCGTCGGAATGGCCGTGTCTTGAATTGGATCAGCGCGGGATTGTTGGCCCTGGCCGGCCTGTTCGTCCTGTACGTACTAGGTAAAGCGGCCTGGGCCAATCCAAATGTGTTCCTACAACAGGTGTTGAACGGTTTACAATTGGGGTTCATCTACGCACTGATTGCGTTGGGATATACAATGATCTACGGCATCGTCAAGTTGATCAACTTTGCGCACGGTGATGTATTCATGGTGGGGGCATTTACCAGCTTTTTCGCGATTTCCACGGCTGAGCTACATCGCTGGCCGCTCCTTTTCTGGCCGGGGATTAGCGAGGGAGTGGCGACAGTGATTGGATCGGCCACGGTGATTTTATTATCTATGCTGGTGGCCGGCTTCTTGGCGGTGGTGATGGAGCGCTTTGCATATCGCCCGCTGCGGAACAAGCCCCGTATTGCTGCCCTTATCACAGCGATTGGCGTTTCCTTCTTCCTGGAATACTTCGCAGCGTTACCTTTCGCGTACACAAACAACTATATCACCTATCCCCGCCCGTTCGACATATATGTGTTTCATCACTCCGATATTTCACCTGTGATCGTCGGCGGAGCATGGGGATTGTTCTTGCTTTCTCTGGCCTTGTTCGGCGTCCTGGCCTGGATGGGCAAACGGGGAAATCAACAGGCGTACGTTTGGAGCCACCATCCAGCATTGCAGTTTGGTATGTTGCTGGGTGGGTTTTTGGCCGTGGTCCTGACGCTGGTGGGAGGAGGAATTAGCATTAGAGGAGAAGAGGCCGACTTGACAGTCTCCAACGTGGTGTTGGTAATTATGATTTCCTCCATTTTGCTACAAGTCGTCCTCCAATACATCGTGCAGCGTACCCGTTTGGGAAAGGCGATGCGGGCCTCGGCCTACGACAAACCGGCGGCTCGATTGATGGGCATCAATGTGGACACAGTGATCGCAGCTACGTTTGCGTTGGGAGGTGGGCTGGCTGGAGCAGCAGGTGTTTTGTATGCTACGGCCTTCAAACAGGTACACCACCTGATGGGGATCATCCCCGGTCTCAAGGCTTTCGTCGCGGCCGTCATTGGCGGAATTGGGAGTATCCCCGGTGCCCTGGTCGGCGCGTTGATTATGGGGCAGACGGAAGTGCTGAGTGCAGGCTTCATCTCCACGCCGATGCGAGACGCGATCTCGTTCTCGATGTTGATCGTTGTGCTTCTGGTTCGACCGCAGGGTATCTTCGGTGAACCTCCCACAGAGAAGGTTTAGGAGGTAAGCAATGTCCAAGCGATTATCACAACGGCTACGAGGCCCCAATGCTACCTTTTTGATCGCCACATTGTTGTTTTTCGTCGTGGTTCAAGCGCTCTTGAGTTTCGGCCTGCTCAACAACTTCTGGCGCGGCATCATTTTCTGGGGAGTAGCCATCACAATCGTTAGCCTGGGCTTGAATTTGATCTATGGGTTCAATGGTCAGTTCTCGCTGGGGCAGTATGGATTCTATGCCATTGGGGCGTATGCTTCGGCGGATGTGACCTACCGGTTTATGCGCAGCGACAACTCTGCATTGATCGTCGTGATCGGTGGCTCTGTTATAACATTGCTCCTGATGTGGGGCTTATCGGCATTGCTGCGCCGTTTCTACGGTGTGAGCACCATATCGGCTTTCGTCTTCAACCTGCTGGCAACCATCATCGGGTTCGGTTGCGCTGTAGTGATATTGGTACCCGCGTTGAACGCGCCCATCTCGGCGCTGTTGGCGGTCTTGCCCTCTGGCCTGGCTCAGCAGATCGTGTTCTTTTTCGCACTGTTGGGCGGGGCGGCCCTGGCCGGGATCGTCAGTTTCCTGTTCGGCATCCCGGTGCTGGAACTGGGGTCCGATTACTTCGGTATCGCCACTCTGGGGTTTACCATCATCATCAAGGTGCTCCTGGACAACACGGATACGATCTTGCCATTTCCGGAGATGAAAGGAGCGCGTGGAATGGTTGGCATTCCGCAGTGGACGACCTGGCCGTGGGTCTTCTTTAGCTTTATGCTGGTCGTGTTGGTGATGCGGAATGTCCTCCACTCCAGCACCGGCCGGACTATCGTGGCCGTGCGAGAGGACGAGCGGGCGGCCGAGTTGGTAGGGATTGACACCGCACAATCTAAACTGTTGGCCTTTGTGTTGGGAAGTGTCTTCGCCGGCCTGGCCGGGGGAATCCGCGCCCATGACTTAGCCTTTCTCCATCCCCAATCTTTCAACTTCATCCAATCCTTCAATCCCTTGATTATCGTCGTCTTCGGCGGGTTAGGCAGCATGACGGGGACGATATTTGCCGGGTTCACCTGGATCCTTTTGCTGGAAGGGGTTTTGCGCCTGTACTTGCCGGCGGGGTTCGAGACCTGGCGGTTCGTAGTCTATCCCTTGCTTCTGATTATGATGATGCTGTTGCGTCCAGAGGGGCTGCTGGGGCAATATGAGATCGCATTTCTGCGAGCCAAATTGCCAACCCTCAACCGTAAACTAACAACACCAGCGCCGACGGCGGAGGAGGTGACAGCATGACAAAGGGCAGGCCAGAATCTTTGAGCGTTGAGGTGGAACAGCGCCCCGTGGTACTGACCATCGAAGATTTAACCCACTTTTTCGATAATCTGCGAGCAGTGGGTAACTTTTCCCTGACGTTGCGCAAGGGGGAACTGGTGGGGCTGATTGGCCCCAATGGAGCAGGCAAAACCACAGTCTTCAATCTGATCACGGGTGTGTACCGCGCCACAGAGGGACGCATCCAGTACAATGGCACAGAGTTGATCGGCCTCCCTTCACACGAGGTCATTCAGATGGGGATCGCTCGTACATTCCAAAATATTCGACTGTTCTCCAATCTAACGGTGTTGGACAATGTACGGATCGCCTACCATCCCCACGCAGGATATAATCTCCTGGACGCTATCTTGCGACGAGGGCGATACTATAAAAGGGAAGCTCGCCTGACCGAGCGAGCACAAGAATTTCTGGCTATCTTTGGCCTGGAGGAACGCCAAAACGACATCGCCGGTAGTTTGCCCTATGGCTTGCAGCGACGGTTGGAGATCGCCCGCGCGTTGGCCACTCGGCCACATCTGTTGCTGTTGGACGAGCCGGCAGCCGGGATGAATCCCCAGGAGATCGATCAGTTGATGGAGTTGATCCATTTTATTCGAGACAAATTTGATCTGACGATTCTGCTGGTGGAACACCGTATGCGGCTGGTGATGAACATCTGCGAGTGGATCACCGTGATGGACTTCGGTGAGGTAATCGCTCGGGGTACACCGGACGAGGTGCGTAATGATCCAAAAGTGATCGAGGCGTACCTGGGTCGGCAGGCAAGTGTTCAGTGAGGGAGGGGAAACGATGGCCCTATTAAGTGTCGAGAACCTGGTCGTGTCATACGGTGCGATCCGAGCGTTGCATGGGATTTCGTTCCAGGTCAACGAGGGCGAGATCGTGACGTTGATTGGTGCTAACGGAGCAGGAAAATCCACCACATTACGTACCATCTCCCACATTATTTCCGCCGATTCCGGCCAGATTCTGTACGATGGAAAAGACCTGACCAGGATCGAAGCGGATGAAATCGTCCGGCTGGGTGTGGTGCAAGTGCCGGAAGGACGCCGCATCTTCGCCCCCTTGACCGTGCGGGAGAACCTGGAGATGGGGGCTTATACCCGGCGGGACAAACAGGAGATCGCCGAATCTATGGAGTGGGTCTTCGAATTGTTGCCCCGGCTAAGAGAACGTGCCGAGCAACGCGGAGGTACACTCTCCGGCGGTGAGCAACAGATGTTGGCCGTGGCACGGGCGCTGATGGCCAAGCCGCGCTTGTTGTTGATGGATGAGCCTTCGATGGGTCTGGCACCGGTATTGGTCGAGGATATCTTCGAGACTATCGAGCAGATCAATAAAGAAGGCGTGACGATCTTGTTAGTGGAGCAGAATGCCCATATGGCGCTCTCAGTCGCCCATCGGTGCTACGTGTTGGAGACCGGTCTCATTCAACTGGAAGGAAGCGCCGACGAAATGCGCCAGAACCCACAGGTTCAGGAGGCATACTTGGGGGGCGACTGAAGTCGCACATTGTGGCAGGTCTCGCACCTGCCCCTTGCCCTATCAGGCATCTCCCCTGTCTATTTCTCTCAAAGCGGGACAAGATGAGATGTGGGGGTTTGCGGGCGGCGAAGCCGCCCGCAAACCCCCGTCCTTTATTCCTTCCCCTGTACGCAGGGGCGGCATAGAAGGATCGGCTGAGTAGTTCGACAATGTCACATTGACCTCTTTGTTCGCCGAAGGTCTCCTGACCAAGGCGGAACAGCCCTGTTTTAGCCC
>CAZXVB010000200.1:0-5966 GCA_964643875.1 uncultured Anaerolineales bacterium
ACGGCCGACATGGCCACCGTGCAGGAGAACATGGAGCGGCTGTGTCGTCTCTTGAAAAGTCACGGCCGGTCAGTTCAGGAGACGGTCATCTTTGCGCGTCCCAAACCGCCCCTTGTCCATCCATCAGGTAGGCGAACTCTGCTCTCTATTCGATTGAAAAAGTGCGAAATATAGGCTAATGGTGAGCCAGCACCACCTCCAACGTCTCGACCAAACGCCGATTCTGGTCCGGATCACCAATGGAGATGCGCAAAAAGTTCGGCAGGTCGTAGCCGACACACGGCCTGACGATCACGCCCTGGGCTAACAACTTTTGCTGAACTTCCACAGCCTGCGGACCAATTTCCACCAGGATGAAGTTGGTATGGCTCTCGATATACGACAATCCCAAGCGAGTAAAGGCCCGGTAGAGATCGCGCCGACCGGCCCAGGTCATCTCCACGGAGCGAGAAATGAACTCCGTGTCATCCAGGGCGGCGATGCCGGCTGCCTGGGCCAACCGGTTTACCTCGAAGACGCCCTTGACCTGGTAAAGCGGTGCCAGCACCGCCGGGTCGGCAATCGCATACCCCAGTCGAACACCGGCCAATCCATGGGCCTTGGAGAATGTGCGCATCGTCATCACATTGCTTCGCCCTTCCCGGATGTACTGGAGGGAGTCGGGGTACTCCTCGGCCTTGACATACTCGTAATACGCCTCGTCGAAGATTACCAACACGTGATTGGGAACCCGGCGCATAAAGGCCTCCACCTCATCACGGGTGACGATGGTCCCCGTCGGATTGTTGGGATTGCAGAGGAAGACCAATTTCGTCCGGGGGGTGATGGCTTGTGTCATCGCCTCCAGATCAAGCCGATAGTCCGGCGTCAGGGGGGTCTTGATTAACTCCGCTCGCATCGTGTGGATCGCGCGGTCATAAACCGGAAACGAGGAGCGGCTGACGATAGCCTGGCTTTCCTCATCCAGGTAAGCCATGCACACCTGCAAGATCAAACCATCGGCTCCGTTGCCAACCGCCACGTATTCCATATCGAAACCGTGATGAGCGCCAATGGCCTGTCGCAAATGATAGCTCTGGGAGTCCGGGTACAGATTCACCCCCCGCAGAGCCTGTTCCATCGCCGCCAGTGCCTTGGGGGAGGCTCCCAATGGATTCTCGTTGGAGGCCAGCTTGACGATCTCCTCACTTTTCAAACCGTACTTGCGCTGAACTTCTTCAATGGGGGTGCCGGGCGCATAAGGCGCCAGACGCGCCACGCCTCGTTGTGGTTCGATTCGTTTTGTGTTCACTGTTCAGGTAACTCCTATTTTGAATTGATCTATCGTGAATCCAGAATCACGCGCACATCTCCGGCCATTACTCCCCGTCCCTGCTCCAACAGGAAGACAGGGTTGAGATCCAGTTCAACGATATCCGGGTAACGGAATGGAAGACGGGAGACGGCGACCAGGATATCCACCAGCGCATCTATGTCACGGGGGGGGTAACCCCGTATGCCGGTCAACAAAGGGTACGAGCGAATCTCCCGAATCATCGCCTGGGCCTCCGGAGGCCCAATTGGAGCGACCCGTAAAGCGACGTCGCGCCAAACCTCGGCATAAATGCCACCCAGTCCAAACGCGACCACCGGTCCGAATTGGGGGTCACGGGAGAGGCCAATCAACACCTCTTGCGCATCCCGGATCAGCGGGTAGAGAATCACACCCCGAAAGTCAAATCCCCGCCTCTCGGCGATCCGTTTCAGGTTCTGGAATCCCTTGCGGAGAGCCTCGTCGTCGCCGATTCCCACCAATACGCCCCCCACATCGGATTTGTGAAGCACGTCCGGCGAAACGATCTTCATCACCAGCGGATAGCCCAGTTCCCGCCCGCTCTCTACGGCTTCCGCCTCTGTCCCCACAAACCTGAAAGGAGGCACAGCAATGCCGTTCTCTTGTAACCAGGCCATTGCCCCCGGTTCCAGCGTGACGGTAGGCGGAGCAGGAACAGGCGCGTCCATCCCTGCCGGACGCACGTCCAGCACCCCGGTGCTCTCCTGGCTCTCCCGATGCTCTCGCCAGGCGACCATCCGCGCCAGGGCTGCTATAGCCCGCTCACCGGTGGCGAAGTTGGGGACTCCCCACTCATCCAACACCGGGAGGCTGGAGGCCACGATGGCGCGCGGGAGAAAAGCCGCCATCACCGGCTTCTCGCTCTGACGAGCTGCATCGCCGACCCCGCGCGCCAGGGCCACGGAGTCCAGGTAGGGCGTGGCGATGTTCAGAGCCAGGGCGGCGTCATACTCCTGCAACACGGCCCGCAAGGTTTCCCGATACCCGGCCTCGCTTCCTTCCACCGTCAGGTCAATAGGGTTTTTGAAGGCACAATGGGGCGGCAAGAACTCGGCCAGCCGCTCCTTCAACGCCGGGCCAGGCTCGGCCACGTCCAGCCCCAACTCCTCAGCCCGATCGGCGGCCAACACCCCCGGCCCGCCGGAGTTGGTCACGATGGCCACCCGGCGGCCGGTTGGCGGTCGCAGGGAGACGAATGCCTGGCACAAGTCGAACATCTCCTCAATGGTGTGCACCCGGATCGCGCCACACTGACGGAGCGCGGCGTCATAGACGGCGTCCGACCCGGCCAGCGAACCGGTGTGCGAGAGAGTCGCCCGCTGCCCAGATTGAGTCCGGCCGGCTTTGATGACCACGACCGGTTTTTGGCGGGTACACTCACGCACGGCTTCCATGAACTCCCGCCCCCCGGAGGCGCTTTCAATGT
Organism: uncultured Anaerolineales bacterium; assembly: GCA_964643875.1. Classification (GTDB taxonomy): domain Bacteria; phylum Chloroflexota; class Anaerolineae; order B4-G1; family B4-G1; genus CAZXVB01. Next base: position 2,760 of record CAZXVB010000200.1, read on the forward strand.
ACAAGGCCACCACTTGAGTTTCGGCGTCCCCGGCCAGGTAACGCAGAAAGTCAATCTCATTCAGATCGGCCCGGTTGCCATAGCTAATGAACTTGGAGATCCCCAGGCCAAACTCCCTAGCCCAGGCCATCATCACTCCGCCCACCGCGCCGCTCTGGGCCACCACGGCCACGCCCCCGGCCGGCGGACGAGTCTCCAGCGTAGGATACAGGCGATGAGTCGTATTGAGCATACCGGCACAGTTTGGCCCGATGAAGCGCAGGCCGTATTGCCGGGCCACGCGCGTGACCTCCTTCTCGCCATCGCGATTGCCGACCTCGGAGAAACCGGCCGTGATGATGACGGCGGTCGGCACGCCAGCCTGACCACAATCGGTCAACACGGCCGGGACGGTCGCCGGCGGCGAGACGACCACCGCCAAGTCCACCGGGGCTGCGATCTTCGCCACCGCGTCATAACCCGCTACGTCGAACACCCCCTGGGCGCGGGGATTGACGGCAAAGATGCGCCGATGGTCATAGCCGCCGGCCAACATCTGGCGGATCAACTCGTATCCCAGTTTTCCCTCCGAGGCAGAGCCGATGACGGCCACGCCTCGGGGATAGAACATCGGGCGCAGGTCCTCCTCTCCACGCGATGCCCCTTCGGAAATAATCGAATGTGTCATTGCATTTCTTCCTCCTTTGAGGTCGAGAGGCCAGCCTGAAACGCTCGTCGGTTTCGCTCGACGCCTCGCCGCCACCGGCCTTCGATCTCCTGGAGGACAGCTTCCGGGGGCAGAACATCGCCCAACCGGGTGCGCCCCAGGGCGGCCCCCAGGACGAAGACGTTGGCCGGCACTGGCACACCATCGTAGAGAGGAAGATTCTCCGGATCGAGGTAATGGACCTGACCCGCTGCCCGTTCCACTTGCTCAATGACCTGTTCAACTGCTGGGTAGTCTGCCTTGCCCAACATGACCGCCGTTGGCTTCCAAATGTAACCGAACAGGACGAATTCACCGCCGGGTTTAAGAAAGCGCACGGCCTTGAGGGATTCCGATACCTCCATAGCGATCACCAGGTCAGCGGCGCGTTCTGCAATGGATGGCCCCACCAGTTCCTGCCCCAGACGAAGCTGAGCCTTGACGAAACCACCCCGTTGGGCCATACCCTTGGTAGGATAGAAGTTGACCGGTATCCCTCTCCGCATCGCCGTGCGGGAGATCAGGTCGCCGATAGTCAACACCCCCTGACCGCCCACGCCGACCATGAAGATGTCGTAAAGGGAGATGTTGTAAAGAGTCGCTGCTCGTTTATCGCTTCGTTCGTCGTCCATTTTCATCAATGTTTCACTCCATTCGCTCGAACTCTATGGCCTCCTGGGGACAGACCTGGGCGCACAGGCCGCAGCCATAGCACAACGTCTGGTCAATGAGGATGGATTCCGCGCCCAACTCGATGGCCGGACAGCCGGTAAGTCGGATACATACATTGCACAACACACACTTCTCCGGCAGGACGCGCACCCGGCCAGCCTTCTCTCCCCGTCGCTGGGCCTGAATGGCGCACTCCTGCCGCGCCAGGATCACCTTGACGCCGGGGAGTTTGAGGGCCTCCTGCATCGTCCGCCTGGTTGCGTCCAGGTCGAACGGGTCCACCACAAAGAAGTGCTCCACCCCCAGGGCAGGGATCAGTTTGGCGATGTCCACCCGCCGGTTGCCCACCGGTTGAAAGGCCTCGTCTGTGCCGGGGTTGATTTGCATGCCGGTCATACTGGTCCAGCCGTTGTCCATGATGATCAGCATCAGGGGGACCTGGTGCTGCACGGCATTGACCAGCGAGGGTATTCCGGCGTGGAAGAAAGTCGAATCGCCGATGGTGGCGATCACGGGAGCCGCGCCGGCGTGGACGTACCCCTGGGCAATGCCGATACTGGCGCCCATCGAGACCTCGTTCCAAACCGTGTCGAACGGCGGATTCATCCCCAGGATGGTACAACCGATGTCCCCCGTGACCATCACTTCGTTCCGTTTCAAGTGGGAGCGACGGATCGCCTGGTTGAGCGCCATGAACGTACCTCGGTGAGGGCAACCGGCGCAGACGGTGATAGGCCGGGCGGCGGCTAACGCTTCTGCTTCGCCGGCCTGGGGGCCTCCCGCGAACATGTCCGCCGGCAAAGGCAGGTCCAGCGCCGCGCCGATCCCCTCGACGACCTGTCGCACATCGTAGGCGCCGACACGGCTCAACGACGCCGGGCCGTCCAGCTTGCCCACGATCCGTCCCGCGAAACCTACACGCCTGGCCTCGATGTACACCTGCTGTTCCAGGTGGGGTTCCAACTCCTCCAACACCAGCACAGTATCACAATGGTCCAGCAGCGCATGTACCTCCTCCACGAGAAGTGGGTTGGTGAGTACAACCCGCAACACTGAGACTGTGGCGGGGTCAAGGCCATAGCGGGCAGCGATCTGCATACCTTCCGGCAGATAGGCAGCCGTAACCCCACAGGCGATGATCCCCAAGCCGCCGTGTGCGGCGGCGGGTCGCCACTCATTCAAGCCCATCTCCCGAACCACACTCCCCGCCTGGGCCAGCCGGGCGATCACGTCACGATGCTGGTGCATACAGATGGCCGCACCGGCCTTGGTATAGCGGGTAATGTCCCGTTCCAGGACGACGGGACGTTCCTCCGGAGGTACAGGCTCCTCCACGACAACCGGCGCGTGGGAATTGGAGATCGCCGTCACCAGCCGAACAAAGACCGGCGTCCCTACACGCTCCGACAGATCGAAGGCCAGGGGAACCAGACGGTAAGTCTCGGCAACGGTGGCCGGTTCCAGCATCGGCAAGTCGAACATGCGAGCGTATGTACGCGAGTCCTGCTCACACATCCCCGCGCTGACGCCCGAATCGTCGGCCACGTAGATCACCAGTCCCCCTCGGACGCCGGAGTAAGCAATGGAATAGATCGAGTCCGCCGCCACATTGAGGCCGGACATCTTCATCGTACACAGCGCTCGCTGTCCACCCCAGGCAGCGCCGGCAGCGATCTCGAAGGCGACTTTTTCATTGGTGCTCCACTCGATATGCCGCCCCTCGCCGACCTCTGTCACATCCATCTCTAGCAAGCTGCCGATGGCCCTGGACGAAGGCGTACCGGGATAACCGGTAACGACCTTGACGCCGGCCCGGAGCGCCCCCAGGGCCAGCGCCTCGTTTCCGGTCA
>CAZXVB010000201.1:0-5958 GCA_964643875.1 uncultured Anaerolineales bacterium
ATCTGCGAAAATCAGCGTTAATCTGCGTCCTGGCTAAAATTTGCCAGGGTCCAGAATAGTATTAGAACAATCTAACATCTCTACTCCCATTTGGTATTCGAGTCGCAGACTTTACCACACCGCAAAGTCGTAAGCCAACTCAATACCAGGCTACCCTACGGATGGGACTGCAAGGTTGAGTAGCAATCCGTCTCTGGTCAACCGAGCTGCCGATTTTCTGCAGGTCGGTTTTTGTGCGTTCTGCAACAACCGACCAAGTATAGGAAATTCGACGATTGATCTGTTTATAGGCTCTCTTGACTGAGGGAGGGTATAGCACCATTTTACATCCTCACTCACACATCTACAACACAACAATTTCACACAACTGAAGAAAAGCACGAGGTTATTCTTCGTGCAAAATAGCCGGGTGCGGAAGACTACTTCCCAGTCTATGTCTATCTGTAATGGCCGGCTTGTGTTTTGCATCTTGGTCAGTGCTGTCATTGTAAATCTCCTCAATCACTGCCGGTGCTGTTTCCGTTGCTATGGTTGGCTTATAAAAGACACCCGATGGCGAAAGAATTGGCTAAACATATTTGCGGCGGAGATTGATCCTGTTACTGGCTTTTGTCAGTGCATATGATTGTGAGGAAACCGATTAGGGCGACAGATGGCAGTTATACGATCAGCTCTCTGGCCAAGGCGAGTTATCTGTTGCCTACCAGATTATATTCGAGAAAGGAGGTTGCGGCGGGAAAAATCAAGCATATGATCTTGAAATTGGTGAAATGTTGTGTCGGTTAGTCCAATCATTTAGGAGGAAAACAAAATGTCAATTTACGAGAAGATGGTCAACGAGGCTGTTGGAGCCACAAAAGCAGTTTACGGTGTGATCAAGGAAAAGCGAGGCGGTACGTTTAAAATAACCGATGCTAAGCCATATGTAGATGCGGTCAATCAGATGAAGCCGGATGATGGGCAGTCGAAGGAAGTGATCGATCTGCATGTCCAATCAGTGAATGCCCACTACGAAATCCTGACTGGCCTGACCGATACCATTCGCCCTGAGGACGATCCTTTCGTTGAGCACTATCAAACTCCACCTATCCTGGAGATCCTCTACGATGAGGTACCGGAGTTCAAGGATTCGATGTGGAAATTCATTGACGCCCTCGCGGCGAATAAAGCGTTGATCGGTCGCGAGGCCGTGCGACGTTATGGTGGGATGTATGGGCCGACATGCGTTGTGGACTTTGCAATGTCCGTCGGCTCGGTGCCCAACGTCGTCAATCGCGTCTTGCGAGAGATGGACATCCCGGAGGATCACAAGAAGACCATTTTGGCCTGCAAATCGTGGGGTATGAACACCTCTTACGGGCTGGGCGGCGCTTTCCGGGCGGCGCTGGAAGCAGGCAAGACAGCAGCCGAGGCGGAACAGGCCGAGTTGGAAATGCTCCAATTCGTCTACCGCGAACCGGTCAACGCCCAGGCACATCTGATGGATACCCACAATCTGGGTGGCCACGGGCCGCATAGCTCCTTCGACGTGCGGAAGTACATGGCACAGTACAAAGAGCGGATGAAGCCTTACATCCAGGCCGCATTGAAGGCAGGCGTTCATATGGCCAATATCACGGCTGTGCCGGCCTACTGTGTAGGCGACATCGGCCACCACATTGCTCAATCGGCCTACAATATGTTCAAGGACGATATGGTCTTCGGCATCTACGAGGCCGTGATGGATGTCTTCGAGAATACGTTGCGCCGGGGGTTAGAGGAAAACGCCTACAAGAACGAGTACGACGTACTGTCGGTGGCAACCGGTGCGCCGGCCTGCGCCACAGCCTACATCCTGTGGCTCGATTCCTTTACCGTCCCAATGGTGGTTGATCTGCTGACCAAACGGTTCTACAACTACGCGGCGATGAACCCCAAGCGCGGCGAGGCGGACGAACTCCACAACGTGGACTTCATTGACATCCTGGTGCGCGGCGAGTCTATCCTCGACGTCAAGCCAATTGGCGCCGGCGGCAAGATCAAGGGCATCAAGGTGGACCTCAGCCCCATTGACAACCACGAAGTGGTGATGAATCCGCAGCGGTACACCTATCCCGCCTGTGCCATTACTCAGCGCTTTGCCGCTCTGATGAGTCTGGCGGATTTCCCATGCTACCTGACGCCGGAGTGCAGCACAGCTACACTGATGACCAACTGCATCGCACTCAAGCCGAGTGTGCCTGGTGCGCCGGTACGGGCCTGCAAGCATTGTGCGGCCACTTCACTGATCAAGCGGAACGTACCGTTGGTCAAGGGATATGGCGCCGGCAAGCACGGTTATTGTGAGTGGGCAGTAGCCGTGTAATTGCCACTTCTTACTTCCCACTCTCTTGTCCGCGATTTGGCGTCATAGAGAGTGGGAGGCACAGGGGCGCGGAGGCCCCTCTTTGCTTCAATCTATCCTGTCATTCATCGCCTTCGCGCCCCTCATTTAAGACTGAGCGAAATGTAGAGAGTTTTGACTTTGCTTTGCTCGCGGCTATAATCGGTTGTGTTACGATTTTCACTACCAGACATATTGATCGGTAACCCTCCCGCAGGTTTGAAATTACGTCAGTTGCACATGTATAGCCCCACATCAGGGCACAAAATGCCCCCAAACCGCATCCGAACCTGCGGGAGGGTCAAAATGTTGGGTAGTGAGTTACGATTCAGTGTACTGGAGCTGGCAAATTTCAAAAGGCTTAATAATTTTTACAGGACGCAGATTAACGCAGGTTACGCACGCCCCCCCGCTTGCGGGGGGCGAGGGAGGGAGTTAATGCTTGTCTGCGAGAATCAGCGTTCATCTGCGTCCTGGATAAATTTGCCAGGGTCCAGTACCATTTACGAACGGATGTTTGACTGCTCGGACTGTAGCCTCCACAGCAGGTCATAGGTGCCGCTCACTGACTAACTCATCCGCACATCGCTGACGACGTAGCGTTACGGTATTTGCTCAGGTATCTCTTCTGTCTTCTCGCCACTCTCTTGCATGGACTTGGCCATGCTTCTGGCGATAGGTAGCTTCCCGATCGTCGGGAGACTGCAAGAAGTTGTACACTGTACGCAGGTCGAAATGCCCTTCGCTCAAATCCCGGCGACCTACAAGCGCACTTGTACATCGAAGCAAAAGTGATCGAAGGTTTCCTCGTCGCTCCGGCTAAAACCGGCCTTGAGTGTCTTGAAGCCAATCAGCAAGCTGACCGGAATGTTGGGGCGAGGGACCTCGTCGTCGGAGTAGAGCGCAGTGAATGGCGTCAATGTCAATCCGGCAGAAGAACTTGTTGTAGAACGTGCCTGACCAGGATGCTTCCAGGCGCGCTTGTTGCTTTTTTGGAAGGGCGAAAACTCACCTTATTTCCAGAGGAGTCATAGATTTAAGAAAGGAAGTGGTGGCGGGAAAAATCAAGCACATGATTTTGAAGTTGGTGATATGTTGTATCGGTACTGCTCACCTAGCGGTTGAAGCCGCGCTCGTGAGGGTCTTTAGTCCATCTGTTCACCTGCGTGGACAGGCACCTCCGCGCAGGCGGACGCCCGGCTGCAGGATCGTGGTAGGCGATTTCAACTTGCGTCGGGCAACCTGAGTAGTGACAAATAAGCATTTAGGAGGTGCTTACTATGGAAAAGGAAATCCTGGCAAGTATTATGGCGGTTACTTCCAACGTGGAGTACACTACGAGCGATCGTATCGAGGCTCTGACCAAAGGGCACGGCATGTTAAACATTGCTGCTCTTTGTGCTGCCAACGCGATTACATGGGAGATATTGCAAGGCCGCGATATTTCGTTGACGGACGCCAATATGGAATTTCTCCCGCTAGACCACGTGGTCGAAGTGGGGGTCAAAGCGGCACTGGAGGCCGGTGCGATGCCGGCGAACGCCGCGTTGATCACGGCTGCATTGCTATTGATCGCCGGCACCGAGCCCCGGGCTGGCGTTCCTGCTGGCAACCGCAAGTTGGGGGCCTTGGCGCGGATGAAGGCCGGGGCATGCCGCTCCGGCGTGGCGGCCGTCCCCACTTCCAAGCTGACCAACAAGCTGTCGGGCTTCGCCGCCGTGCAGGCCCTCTACGAGGCGATGCAGAAAGGTGAGTTGGTGCGTGTGGACGGCGCAGCGGTGCCGGCGTTCGTGGCTGGCGGTGCACCGATGGGCCACAGTGTCCTCGGCGAGGATATGGTCTACGTAGACTTGTGCATGAACGGTGGCAAGATCGCCGTGGACGCGATGATGAAAGCGTATCACGGCACCGGTATCAGTGCCAGCCCGATCCAATGCGCGATTCTCGCCGCCGCTGCCATCTTGGAGATCATCAACCCCGACGGTATGATTGGGGCTGAATACGGTGAATTCTTCGTCCAGGGCACGTGTTACCTGGCCGGCAAGGGCGCGGCTCAGGCCGCCGGCCTGCCAGAGAAGCTTCACCTGCGCGGTACCGGCAAGGAGTACGACACGGCGGCCCTCGTCGGCGGCCTGGGGATGATCCTCAAGGATGTTGGTGCCCCCTCGGTGATCGGTATGATGACGTTGAACGAGATATTAGCTGCCTTTATGGAAGCACCAATGATCGGCGCCGGCTTTGGTGGCGGGCCGGTCAATCCACCTTTGGCTCACCTGGTAGCCGACGGTGTAGCGGCGATGGCCCTGTTGCTCGCCCACAAGGGCGACGTGGAAACCGCGGCCGACGCGATCCGCGAGATGAAATTGACCCAGTGGATTGATGGCGAGATCGCGGCCTGTTCCACGAACACCGTTGCCCGTAAGGCCGAACAGGTGCGGCGCGGTCCGGTGACGGAGACGATCATCAAGGCCACGGACGGCATCCGCGCTAACGCCATCTATCGGCGGGCTAAATTCGCTTATGATCAACTCAGCGCCGGTAAGAGCCTGGAGGAGGTCTGTCAGGCGTTGGACTTGGCCCGCAAGGAAAGGGTCGAAAAGAACGCCGGGGTGGTTCTCAGTAGTTTCTTTGGCAAAGAGATCACCATCCACTTCAGCAAACTGGAGGGTGGTGCGCGGCGCAATCACCCCTTCGCCAAGGCTTTCTGGGGCTTCGACGCCGATATTGACTGCGAGGTGACCGTAGATGGTGAGAAGTTTGTGCTTAATGGGCTGTGCCACCAGACGATCCCCGACGCCGTGCTCAACAAGAAATCCGAACTCTCTCTACCCATCACTGTGGCCTCGGCCGTGGCCCAGGAATTGATGTACATCGGTTGTTGCACTATTGACGCCGTCGTCCCGGCAGTCGTCGCCGCCGCGATGGGCAAATACTCCTGGAAGGATGCCGGAAAGAAAGCCGAGAAGAGCGCTCGCATCACTTGTGCTATCCCCGGTGTTAAGAATACCGCCCGCGAGGCAGCGCGACTGGCGGTGCGGATTTTGAAAGATCTGGAATAAGCGGGTTGCTTATGTGCCCGGCGCTCATGTGGCCACCTCGATGCTCTATGCTTGATGTTCAACGTACCGGGCACTATCAACCCATTGGTGTCGGCGATGCTGTTACTGTTCAACGTTGACGATCTATCGGGAGAGGCCATTCCTCACATCATTGATGGCCTGATGGCGCAAGGGGCGATGGCCGTGCATGTGGTACCGACATGGACGAAGAAAAATCGGGCCGGATTCTTGTTCTTTGTAGACGCATCCGCCGAGCAACTCGATAAGTTGGGCGGATTTTTGGTCGCCGAGACAGGCACGTTGGGGCTGCGAATTTTCGAGCCGCGTCACATTCATTTCGACTACCAGGTAGCGACTGTGGACATTCGTCTGACACATTCCAGTCGTACAGCCGACGCACCTATGCGCGTGCGGGTCAAAAAAGTGCTCAATCGGGAAAAGCAGGTCGTCTTTGTTAAAGCGGAACATACGGATCTCCAGGCTGTTCTCCATCAACTGGCAAAGGACGGAATTAGGATCTCGTTGACTTCACTCAAG
>CAZXVB010000202.1:0-5939 GCA_964643875.1 uncultured Anaerolineales bacterium
GTAGTAACCTTTTGGAGATGCTCATAGTTATCCACTGCTGCCGTGTGGAGTGGCGGCGAACCCTGCATCCCGTGCGCTTCTTACCATATACAACCAACCCCGCGTGAAGTCGGATGACAACCACGAAGACGGAACCCACCTCACGAGACTTTTGGCGATACCTATGGCAGATCGCCACAGGTGATTATCTGCTTGCTGCCCTCTACGCTGCAATTGCCGGGGGGGTAGGCCTGGCCGCCTGGTTACCACAAGCCCCGGACATCCATTCGGCCTCTGCTTATGCCCAATGGTTCTCGACGACACAAGACCAATTCGGAAGACTGACCACGGGGTTGCAGGCGCTGGGTCTCTTCACCATCACCCGCGCCTGGGGATTTCGCCTTCTGTTGGCCTCACTCGGTGGGGTGTTCTTTCTGCGTGGAATAGAGAGGGTGGGCCAATGGCGAAGGGGAGACGAACAAGCAAGACAAAAGCCGTATCTGTTTCATCTGTTAACAGAATTCGCCGGCTTGCTGCTTCTTCTCAGCCTATTTCTCTCTCGTTTGTGGGGTTGGCAGCAAGAATACTTGATCATCCACTACGGTGAAACGGCCATCGTGACATTGACCGGGGTATGGACCAAAGCCAGTACCGGAACTAACGGACCGACCTGGGTAACTGTGGACGAACACGGCCAACTCCGATACAGCCCTACCGTATGGCCCTTCGTCGCGGAACGAGGCCCCGGTTTCCGGGTAACCGGCACGGACGCAGAGGGCCACCCGCTGACGTTCAAACAGACGATCAATACTCCTCCAACCCGACAAATAGACGTTGCCTTGACCGAGGAGCAATACCTGGCTGTACCCGAAGCAAACTTGACGCTCCGCATGATACCGTCGTCCGATGCCGATAGAAAGGCCGACGCTCCCGTCGTGGTCCAAGCCTATCGCAGCCCACCAGGTCGTCTGGAAGGTGAGATCACCATAGAGGGAGGAATCGAGAGAACGGAGGCGATGGAATGGAACATTGAGGATGCCACGCTGGTCTTCGCGCCGTCGCCCTATGTACGCCTGAGGATGATGTTCGCCCCTACATTGTGGATGACCTCGGTCAGTTTGCTGGGAGTAGCAACGGGAGTCTGTGGAGAAACGTTTTTTTCGCACGTCGCGTATGTCGGCAACCGCGGCGAAGGTGAAGGTGAAGGTGAAGATGCAGATGGCGAGTAGAACATCTTGCTGGGAACAGCCGGGCATGAGAGCATCATGCCCGCTAGCTTAAGGAGGTATTGCTGTGTGGGATGCGCTTCCCATTCCCATGGCGTTGACCGCCGCTGCCTGCGGCGCAATGATGGTAGCGGTCGTATTGATGGTGATGGCCCGTCGAGCAGGCAAGGCCGAATGGCAGATGGCCGCGTGGGAAGCCCGCTGGGCAGCGACGGTTTTTATGGCTGGAGGTCTCTTGGCTTTGGGGATACTGAGGGGGAGCGATGGACTGACGATATTGGCCGGGAGGATGATGTGCGTTGCTATCCCAATCCTCGTCCCGGCCATCAAAGTACGGCCGGACTCCTCTCAACCAACCACCTCCACGCCCTGGGGGGCCGTCTGGCCGGGGGCTATGGAGGAGATGCTAGCTTTGGCGGCGCTCGCGGTGACCCTGAGCCTGTGGCTTGCCGTCCCGCCCGATGGGCCGGTGGACGAGATCGAGATAATCGGGAGTGCCCTGGGAGAAGGAATATTCGTTTGGGATGCGTTGGCCCTGCTCGGGGCCGGATTGGCGACCCGGTCGGTGGGACAGGTGTTGGCCAGGGGAACCGCCGGGCTACGCCTCGAACGCGAGGAGGGAATCTCCTGGTGTGCAGCCGGCCCTATTGGGGTTTCCTACGCCGTATGGACGATTTCCCTGGCCGGGTTAGCCGCCTGGAGTCTGTGGCAAAGCGGGAAATTGGGAGCTGGAGATATAGCCGGCCTACAGAATGTAGCCGGATTGGCCGCCGCATGGCTGATATGGCGGGCGACTTGTATGATCTGGCCACATCTGCGTCCAACAGGGAGAAAAGGCGCCCTGCTGGGATTTGTGTTGGCTACGGCCATATGGTCCGTCTTTGCAATATGAGTCAGGCACTACCAGAAATTACGGCGGGAGGTATAGAATGATGCGTCCGATCATCATCGGGGTAGCCGGGGGAACCGGCTCCGGTAAAACGACGGTCGCGCGAGAGATTCTGACACGTGTGGGGGCTGAGCACATCGCCTACATCCCCCACGACGCCTACTACCGCGATCACAGCCATCTGCCGATGGAAGAGCGCTCCAAAGTGAACTACGATCATCCAGATTCACTGGAGACGGAACTGTTGGTCGAACACCTGAAGGCCCTGCGGGCCGGCCAGGCCGTGGAGATCCCCGTCTACGACTTCACCACCCACTCGCGCACCCAACAGACTCGCCGGATCGAACCCGCTTCGGTCGTGTTGGTTGAGGGCATACTGGTCTTTGCCGAGCCGGCCTTGCGCGACCTGTTCGATGTCAAACTGTATGTGGATACCGATGCCGATGTGCGCTTCATCCGCCGCTTGCAGCGGGATATCGAGGAACGTGGTCGTAGCGTCCGCTCAGTTTGCGAACAGTATCTGACGACGGTGCGCCCGATGCACCTGGAGTTCGTCGAGCCGAGCAAGCGCTACGCCGACGTAATCATCCCCGAAGGCGGATTCAACGAAGTCGCCATTTCGATGGTGGCAGCGCGCGTCCAGGGCCTGCTGGAAGAACAACGCACACAAAGCGGAAAGACTGAGTAATCCAATGGATGAGGATCGCTATGACCAGTAACATCGAACGGGGACATCAGGCAGATAGTGTGAAACCGCCTCCGTCCCCTTTTTCCCCACCTTGGAGCACGACTACCAAGGTGGTCGTCATCGTGCTGGGCTTATTGCTCCTGGGGATGTTCCTCCAGCGCTTCCACGTCGTGGCTGCCCCCTTGGTGATCGCCTTCCTGATCGCTTATGTGTTAGCGCCGGTAGTTTCCTTCGTAGTCGCCCACACCCGAATTCCGACCACGTGGGTCACCGGGCTGATTTACCTGCTCTTTGTGGGGATATCCGCGTTGGCAATCGCTCTGTTAGCGCCGGTATTGGTCCGGCAGGTGCTCGCTTTTCAAGTGGATTTCCTGACTGTTGCCCAGGACGTGAGACGTTTCTTCTCTCAGCCCATCCAAATCGGGACGCTGACGCTCGACATCACGATGTTCTATGATGATATGATCACGACGGTGAGTAGTATGGCGCAGCCTCTGGCAACACAGACGGTCGTTTTGTTGGCCGGCATCGTTCAGGTCGTGGTGCAGGTGATCCTGATCGGGATCGTCTCCTTCTACTTCACCCGGGACGGCACACGGATGGGATCACGGCTGATGGAATGGGTCCCCCTCCGGTGGCAGTACGACGTGCGGCGTTTGTTAAGAGAGACAGATGCCATATGGCGAGCGTTCTTCCGGGGTCAACTTCTGCTGGCATTGACGATGGGGACGACCGTGGGGGGGCTGATGGCCATAGTTGGGATGCGCAACGCGTTGATCCTGGGGATTCTGGCGTTCTTTCTGGAGTTCTTACCCAGCCTGGGGCATGGGATCTGGCTGCTCATCGCCGTCCCGTTGGCGTTGTTCCAAGGATCATCCTGGCTCCCCATCTCTAACTTCTGGTTCGGGGTGTTGGTGTTGGGCATCCACATCGTATTGCAACAAGTGGATATCAACATATTCATCCCGCGCATCGTAGGGCGACAGGTCAACCTGCATCCGGTGGTCGTCATTGTGGGGATCATCGTCGGGGGAACGCTGGCAGGCGTATTGGGGATGTTGTTGGCGGCTCCGACGATTGCCTCCCTCGTCTCATTGATCACCTATGTATATCGGAAATTGTTGGATCTGCCCCCATGGCCAGAGGTCGCCTTGGCTGGCGATCCGTATGGAGACGCGGTGTATGCCCAAGACGTTGACTGATGCCTTCGAGGAATTATTGGCCACGCTGGTCCCTCTGAGATGGGACCCCCTGTATGCCGAGGCCTACCGAGAAGATATCAAAGACTGTTTGACAGCTAGTTTCGATCTGTACGCTTTTTCGATGAGCGGCGCTTTTCTCCACGATACAGCCATCCGGGGATACAGTTACCTGGACTACATCGCCAGCCTGGACGCTGAAAACTTCCCGGACGACTCCCATCAATTGCTGACGATCATCGTCAACGTGTTGGCGGAACGGTTTCCTGGCGCGGCGGTGATGGGACATGGAGTAGTCATTCCCCAATCCGGTGACGACGTGCGCAAGGGTATCCGGGTGGTGCCGGCTCGATTGATAGCCCGCACGGCCGCCGGTCACCGTGTCTACGAAGTGGCCGATGGAGAAGGGGGATGGATGCAGGCCAGCCCAGACGCTCACCACGCCTATATCTCCACCCTGGATAGCGCCCTGGAGGGCAAACTCAAGCCCCTGATCCGCTTGTTGAAAGCCTGGAAATATTTTCGGCAAGTGCCCATATCGTCCTACTATCTGGAACTCCAGACCGTGATCTACGCTGCCAAAGAGGAGATGATCGTCTATCCGGTAGATCTGTACCATTTACTGGATGTCCTTTGGAACACTCAATTGGCCGATCTGGTCGATCAGAAAGGGATAGCGGGGCGTGTAGCGGCTCGGGTCCCTCGTAGAGAGCGGAAAACCGTGCTCTCTGCCATCCGAACGGGCCGCTACCACGCCAGCCGAGCATTGGAAGAGGCCTCACGCGGAGACATCGTAGAGGCGTTCCGCAACTGGAATCGGCTGTTCAACGGCCACTTCCCAGCGTATGGATGAAGGGAGGTCAACGGGGCAAGCAGAGGGCCTGGGTCAGGGGCGCGATGGCCTCCCAGCGAGGCAACAGGACCGCGCCTCCACTTGGCGTGACCCATGGTGTGGTCATCTCGCGGTCAATAGAGTGGTGCTCGATGCCATTGGAGGCGGCCCGGTAGAGGGTAGGGGCCAGTGTGATGAGTTCTCCCGTCGTCAGATCGGTCTCGATGTAGGCGCTCACTGCCCGATAGAGGAACGGCAAGCGAGGCCAGACCCCCGGCTCACGCAGACGTTCGAGCAGGGCGATCAACACTTGTTGTTGGCGCTGTAGCCGGTCGAAATCTGAAGAACCGTGACGAGAACGGGCGTACCGGAGGGCTGTTTCGCCGTCCATATGCTGAAGCCCGGCGGGGATCTCGATGTGGATCGTGCCATAATCGTCGGTAGGGTAAGCATCATCCACAATTGGTCGTTCGACGTACACATCTATGCCACCCACTGCATTCACGACGGCCCGGAAGCCCTCGAAGTCCACTCGGACATAGTGCTGGATGGGCAAGCCGAAATTCTGGGTCACCGTTTGCATCATCCAATGGGGGCCGCTGCCGGGTTGTTGGACCTCTCCCCAGAAGTGCGCCGTGTTGATGCGGTCGGAACCATGGCCGGGGACGTCTACGTACAGGTCGCGGGGGATGGAGAGCAAAGCCACACAATCCTGTGTGGGAACGATACGGGTCAGAATGATGGTGTCGGACCGGACGACATTTCCTTCCCCCGGGCGGCGGTCCAGGCCGAGGATGAGCAGGTTAGTGGGGGACATGGTGGCCGTCCATCGCCAGAAGATGCCTCCCCCGACAAGCAACACCAGAAAGAGAGCAACCACTGCACCTGAAGAAGGGCGTCTGGAATAGAAGCGCCGTCCACTATGGTACGTGACTACACGTCGGCGTTTTGTCGTCTTCATCATTAGGTTACTTCCCAGGCCAGCGGTTGAAACCGCGCCTGGGGAGCTAAAGCTGGCTGTCCACCTGCGGTGGACGCTCGGCTGCCAGCCCTCCAGAGGCGATTCCAATCGCTAACTCACTACCCGACATTTTGACCCTCCCGCAGGTTCAGAAACGGTTGGGGG
>CAZXVB010000203.1:0-5925 GCA_964643875.1 uncultured Anaerolineales bacterium
CCACCTGCGTGGGAGCGCCTGTCCACGCAGGTGGACAGCCAGCTTTAGCTCCTCAGGCGCGGTTTTAACCGTCAGCCTGAGGAGTAACCGGTTTGGATAAGGGGGAGGTACTTACTCGCTTTTCGTTTGCCGAAGGTCTCCCGACCGAGGCGAGGAAAGGCTCGGTCAGGAGACCTTCGCCTAACAGGTTTCCGGTTCTTTTAATCTGTGGGATGGCGGGTTAACATTACTTTCTTAAGGAGGTTTCAATCTATGTCGGCAAAGATTTTGGTTATGGATGACGATGTGCTGGCTCTGGAGAGCCTGGAAAGTTATTTGCAACAGGCCGGCTATCAGGTGGTGGCGGTCAGCACAGCCCGCGAGGCGGTTGATCGAGCCAGGGAAGAACCTTGTGACCTGGCGTTGCTCGATATGAAGATGCCTGAGATGGATGGTTTCCAGGTGGCGTCTATTCTCCGCCAAATGAAGCCCGATTTGCGGGTAGTCATCTTTACGGGATATGCTTCGTTGGAGTCCGAGGCACGGGCGGCCCAACTCGACTTCTATGAGTATTTGCCGAAATCGAATTGGTACGATCTCTTGCTGCCAACCATCGAGCGGGTGCTCTCTGAATCAGGGCCTTCTCTCCCCAAACGGCGCCCGGTGGACCTGGAGCAAGCGGCAGAACAGTACGCCAAGGAGGGTAAGTGGGAGATGGCCGCCATAGCGATGGAACAGGCCGCGCGGATTGCCGAGTTCACGCATGCATGGCAGGACGCTGCCCGATTGTATGACCGGGCTTTCCAGTATATGAAACGAGCCAGGGGGCTTTCCGTCGAGACGCAGCGCTTGCAGGAGCTTTCTGAGTGTGCTTTGCGGATTGCCAAGGAAGGCTCGTCAGAAAGCTCGTCAGAAAGCTCGTCAGAAAGCTCATCAGATTGAGTTGGCGTAAGGCCGACGTGACGGCTTCAACCGTCCGACCGCCAGAGTGCTCCCGCTGGGCAATTCTCACCTCGGCACTCCGGCATGGTGTCCTGGTGACGATATTGTGGTTATCATTGCTGGCGATGGGAGGTTGCGGCAACGAGGGGGCGAGCCGCTTCCTCCCATTGGCCGTGACTCCTTCCGTTACTCCTTCTGCTACCTCTGTACCTTATCCCTCTTCGACGCCGGCACCCACCCCCTGGCCCACGCCTACACCGGAGCCGGTGGATACCGGTTGGCAACTGCTATCCGCCGGAATCGAGTTGCGCCAGCTCAATCTCAATGTGCCGGTGGAAGCGCCTCCCTCTTCTGACGACGCCACGGCGACTATCGTCGTCGAACGCCTCACCATCGTCCGTCTGGACCCCGCCCAGGTGCGTTTCCAGGTGCACTACGACTCCGTTGCACCTCATCCGGTCAGCACCTGGGCGCATTACCTGGACGCGATGCTGGTAGTCAATGGAGGATACTTTACGCCGGAGAATGAGCCTCTGGGCCTGCTGGTCAGCGACGGGGAGACGTGGGGGCATTCTTACGACGACTTCGCCGGTATGTTCGCCGTGACTTCTAACGGAGAAGTCGGTGTGCGGTGGCTGCGTCATCGTCCCTACAGTCCCGATGAGTCTCTCCAGGAGGCGCTCCAGTCGTTCCCCGTGTTGGTCAAACCCGGTGGGGTGATGGGGTTTCCGGCCGAGGCCGACGATGGCCGGCCGGCCCGGCGGACGGTGGTAGCCCAGGATGTCCAAGGGCGGATCTTGTTCATCGCAGCGCCGCGGGGGTATCTGAGTTTGCATCGCTTGGCACATTTTTTGAGCGCGTCGGACCTGGGGATTGACGTGGCGCTCAATCTGGATGGTGGCTTTTCCACCGGCCTCTGGCTGGATGCAGCTCAGGCGGTTCACATAGATTCGCTTACGCCGGTCCCGGTAGTCATAAGTGTGGTCGCAGCGGAGTGAGCCTTCGTATCCGCGCCGATCTGTATGCTGTCATTCCGTCTGCAGGGTGAATTCCCAGGCGCACCAGTAAGTGTCCGGGTGTGGGTCGGGCGGACAGGCGATGCAACGGGTGTGGAAACGTGGGTCAATGGTGCGGGCAAAGCCGGCATACTCGACCAATCCCACCGGCTTACAGGGGAAATCGGGCAGTCCTTTGCGTTGGCGGGCGTTCTGGACGCGGCACTCGTTCATCCGGAAGATAATGGTCTGCTCGTCTACGTCTATGATCTCCTGAACATTGATGTAGGCGTAGAGGCGATACTGGAGGGCTTGCTTGAGGGCCGGGATACCTCCGCCCGGTTCTATGCCCAGGCGACGCATAATGCGTTTAGCTTCGATCACGGTGAACTGTTCCCAGGCATGACGGTCCAACGCGATGGCCGTTTTCATATCGAAGCGTTCCTCGGCGGCCAGGAACCAGAGTCCATCGTGGGCCAGCCAATTCTTGGCTGCGTCTTCTAACAGGTCAATCAAGGTGCCCTTGGGTAGTTGTTGTAGGCGTTCGCGGTGTGAAGTCATCTCTTTTTTTCCTCCTAAGTTTTTCCCATATGTACGTTTCCCACATCTCCCGTCCTACCACCGCCCCAAAGGCGGCGGCGTAGCAGATCAGCAGAGGAATTGTTTCCCGGTTGCCGGTCCCGTAGCCGGTGCCAATGGCGATCAGGGCGTAAAGTAGCAGGGCGATCTCCCCGATGAGGCCGCCATCGAGGCGGGTCCGTAGTCGGTAATTGCTCTTGGCCCAATGCCCTTGCCGGCCTTCCAGCCGGAACTTGGGGGTGCGGGCGAACGCCCCTCCCCAGTGGGTCAGGCCGCGCCAGACCGCCCGGGTGTTGGACCAGGCGATACCGATGCCGACCAATACCAGCAGGGGAAGCGACCACATCCGTCGCCACCAGTGGGGGTACAGGCTGATCTGGCCCAGGGCGTATACCAGTGGCAGGCTCAGGCTGAACAAACTCAATACGCTGAGCAGGAGGGGAGATGCCGTTGGTGCAGTCATCATCGGCAGGGTCATGATCAGCAGGAGCACCATCAACGGATGGGCCAGGTAGCTGCTCAGATGGAGCAGGGCCATACCCTTCTGGGCCAGGTTAAACCCCGGATGTCGAAGGATGGGGCTGGCCAGTTTACGCAGAGTTTGGACGGAGCCTTGTGCCCACCGGGCCTGTTGCTGTTTGAAGGCGGTGATCTGAGGAGGGACTTCGGTGGGGGTGGCAATGTGTGGGAGGTAGAGCGCTTCCCAACCGGCCATCTGGGCGCGGTAGCTCAGGTCGAGGTCTTCGCATAGCGTGTCGGCTTGCCATCCGCCCGATGTCTCGATGCACGTTCGGCGCCACACTCCCCCGGCGCCGTTGAAGCTCATCAGCAAACCGCTGCGATGGCGGCCGTTCTGTTCGACGACGAAGTGCCCATCCAGCGCCAGCACCTGGGCTTGGGTCAGTGAGGAGTAGTCGGCGTTGAGGTATGTCCACCGTGTTTGGATGAATCCCAGACGAGGGCGGGTTAGGAAGTAAGGCACGGTCTGTTGGAGAAAATCCGGATCGGGGCGGAAATCTGCGTCGAAGATGGCGATGTAGTCGCCAGTGGCGTAATCGAGGCCCCATGCCAGTGCGCCGGCCTTGGCCCCGTCGCGCCTGGAACGGTGCAGGACGGAGATGTCCACGCCTCGTTGACGGTGAAAGGCTGCCCGCGCCTGTGCAATATGGGTTGTCTCGTCGGTGGAGTCGTCCAGGATGTGAATCTGGAGGCGGTCTGGGGGATAGTCAAGAGCGGCCACGGCGTCTATCACCCGCTCGATGACGTGTCGTTCGTTGTAGATCGGCACTTGTACCGTGACGGGAGGGAGTGCGTCCATACCGGGGTCAGGGGCGGCGGTGGATGCGGAGCGGTGGTACAGGTAAAGAATGGCCAGAATGAAAGCATTCAGCCCATACATTGTCAACCACAGGACGATCCCCGTGTGGATGTAGCAGAACAAAATCACCGTGTTTACTTCTGCTTCAGGCCAAGCAATTCGTAGACCGGGACGGGGGCCTCGAAGCCTTTCGCTTCGATGGGGGGGAGTTGCCGGGCGACGATGTGTTCTTGGACGCGCTGGTAGACGGTTTTCGAAAGGAGAATCTGACCGGGGGCCGCGGCGCTTTCCAAGCGGGATGCTAGATTGACGCTGGAACCGATGGCGGTGTAGTTCATTTGCTGGGCCGTGCCGATGTTGCCCACCACGGCGTCTCCGACGTTGATCCCGATGCCGTAATCCAGCCAGGCATCCGGCGAAAGCTCTCGGTGCAGTCGTGCAACACCTTCTTTGATGCGTATGGCCGCGCGCACCGCACGCAGGATGTGGTCTGGTTGGCGGAGTGGGGCGTTGAACAACGCAACGATACAGTCTCCCAGGATTTTGTCCAGCGTGCCGTCCTCTGCCAGGACGGCCGTTGCGCCTACATCCAGATACCGATTGAGGATCTCCACCAATGCTTCTGGGTCGTTCTGGCGGCTGAAGTTGGTGAATCCCCGGATATCGGCGAACAGGCTGGTGATCTCCTGGCGTTGCCCGCCCAATTTGAGTTCGTGGGGGTCGGGGGGGAGTTGTTCGATGACGGCCGGCGAGACGTATCGCTTGAACATCTGATCACGAGCTTCCAACCGGCGTTGTTCTGTCAGGTCATCCAACACGATAGCTACACCCTGGAGGCTCTCATCTGTGTCCTTGAGGGGCGAGATGCTGGCACGCAAAATGGCCGGCCCGCGTTGCGGGATGGAGACTTCGCTTTCGTACTCGACGATTGGCTCGCGGTATGTCTTGACTTGTTCCACCAACGGATGCAAGGTTTCCGCTAGTGTAGGAAGCGTCTCGGAGAAATTCGTACCGACGATTCTCGTGGACGGGATGCGCAAGACGCGCTCGGCTGCCCGGTTGAACAGGGTGATTTGTTCCAGTTCATCCGTTGTGATGACGCCACTGGTGATAGAGGCGAAGATGTTGTCCATCAGCGCCTTGGCGTTGGAGACGCTTTCGAACAGCCGGGCGTTTTCGATGGCGATGGCGGCTTGGCTGGCAAAAGCGGTCAGCAGGTCTCGATCCCGTTCGGAGAATAGACCGGTCAGAATACGGTTGTCGGCATAGATCACGCCGGTTACCTGGCCGCGGGCGCGTAGTGGCACGCACAGGATGGAGCGGAGATTGTACCCGATGACGCTTTCCTGCGCTTTGAAGCGGGGGTCCATTTGGGCGTTGGTGGTTACGATCGGCTCGCCGGTTTCCGCGACCTGGCTGACGATGCTGCGGCTGATCTCGAAAGAGGAAGCGGCGATGGTCTCCCGGTCCATGTTGCGGGCAGCCCGGAACTCCAATTCTCCCGTTTCCGGGTCTACCAGCATCAGGAAGGACCGTTCGGCACCGGTCAGACGGATGATCTGGTCCATTACCTCGTTGAGCACTTCTGTTAAGTCCAGAGAGGAGCCGATGATGTGGCTGACATCATACAGGGCATCCAGTTCGTCCTGTTCCAGGGCCTGTGACCGGAGTTCCTGTTCCAGGTTATTCAGCAGGTCCTGGAGCGCCAGTAGATGTTGAGAAAGTTCGGCCGTGATCAGGGCGTTTCCTCGCTGGCGAGCCATCAGGCGAGTGACGGTTGTCAGCCCTGCACGCAGGGCCGCGATTGTCTCTTGGCCGGGTATTTCTGGGTTGGATTGTTCGTTCATTGGATCATCCTGTGTGTCTCCAGCATGCAAGTTGTCCTGGTGGGGCTTTTCGCTATTGCGCAACAGGGATGGTTCATCATTGGTTGACGCTTTGCGTTACGCACCGGATGCCGCCCGATTGAAATCGGCCTCTTTGGGCGCTTTGCGCCGCGCGTCGGCCTACGCCGACGCGCTGGTCGGCGCAGGCCGACCATTGGCCGCAGGCCCTATAGGCTGACTTTCAGTCAGCGCTGCAGGCAGCCGATTTCTTGAGGCAGCCCAAAGT